>NZ_JAGPZA010000007.1:0-96882 GCF_024454095.1 Corynebacterium sp. CCUG 69979
CACGCTTCCTAACAATGCGCTAGAGTAAAGCCAATAATTTCACCCCCACGGTGTCTACTTTCCGGGGGCCGGGCCCCGGCTGGCAATGAGGGCAAGCTGTAGCGGGGACATCAGCGACAGCGAGATGGCAAGGACGACCAGGTGGCTGCCCCAAGCATTGTCGGGAAAGGCTGAGAAGTAGCCCACGGACTTTTCGGCGAAGAGATTTATGCAGGAGAAGAGCAGGACTGCAATAGATGTCAGCAATCCAAGCAGGATCACTTTCGTGCGTCGCAGTTTCGCGATTTCAACCATCATGCGCTCAACCCCTCCGTTCCGGTTAGTCCAATGAAGACTTCCTCCAAACTGCGGCGTTTACGAACAACTTGGTAAAGCGGCACACCGTTGCTGACAAGCCGGGCGCAGATTTCGGCAACTTGTTGGTCGGTTACCCCGGCGAGTTCAATCCCGTTGTCACCGCGCACCGGTCGGAACGCGGCCAGAAGATCTGCGGCGATGTCCTCGGATGGGGTTTGGATGAAGAGGTCGGGCAGTTGAGCGTTGTAAAGCTGCTCTTGCGAACCTTGGAAGATGAGCCTGCCACGGTCGATGATGGTCAAATTCGTCGCCATCTTTTCTATTTCCGAAAGTAGGTGGCTGGAAACGAGCACCGTGCGGCCTTCATCTCGGGCAAGGCTGACAATGAGTTGACGGATCTCCTCGATGCCGGCGGGGTCGAGACCATTGGTGGGTTCGTCGAGTATGAGAAGCTGCGGGTCCCGAACGAGCGCCATCGCAATTCCGAGACGCTGTTTCATGCCGAGCGAATAGTTCTTCACTAGCTTGTCCATGTGCTTGCCCAGACGCACGAGTTCGATTGCACGCTGCGTGTGAACTGGATCGGCCTCGAACAGGCGGGTGGCGATCTGGATGTTCTCACCGCCTGTGAGGTGCGGATACGCCGAGGGCGCCTCAATTAGAGAGCCGACACCGCGGAGAACCTGCTGCTGCGTTTGTCGATTCATCGGCTGTCCGTGGATCTTGATTTCACCGCTAGTTGGAGTGACAAGTCCGAGAAGCATCTTCATGGTCGTGGATTTGCCGGAGCCATTCGGGCCAAGCAGACCGTGCACGGTGCCAGCTGTCACGTTGAGATTGAGGGAGTCAACGACAGTCGTGGAACCGTAGGTCTTTGTTAACCCCTGTGTTGCAATGATCGATGATGTATCCATGCCCTCAAGGCTTCCGCAGGACAGGGGCTGTGCGCGTCGGCGCGGGGCACGATCTTCTGCGTGATACCCGGGTATGAGGGCTTAGGAATCTAGCAAATCGGAGCGCGAGACCAACCCGGTCCGGTAGGCAAAGAGTGCGGCATGCACGCGGTCACGCGAATGCGTCTTCATTAAGACACGGCCAACGTGCGTTTTCACCGTCGGCATGGAGATGAACAGTCTTTCTGCGATTTCCGTGTTGGTCCATCCGCGTCCCACCGCGATGAGGATCTCGTGCTCCCGCTCGGTCAACTCCTCAATGGCGTGACGGTCGGCTGTGGAGAGCGGAATGTTTTCAGCTGGGGCTTCGCTAAGCTTCGCGACGATCCGGTTGGTCGCCCGCGGCGAAATCACAGCATCACCTGTGGCGACGGTGCGTATGGCGTCGAGAAGTGTTTCGGGCTCCGCATCCTTGAGCAGAAAACCGCTGGCGCCGGCGGCGAGTCCGCCCATGACATAATCCTCATCGTCGAAGGTGGTGAGGATAATGACCTTGGCACCGGGAAAGCGTTTCAAAAGCTGGCGGGTCCCAGAAATGCCGTCGAGAACAGGCATCTGCACATCCATGAGCACGATGTCCACCGGACGTTCGCTCATCGCGGCCAGCGCTTCCTCGCCGTTACCGGCGATCCATTGGACATCCATGTCTGGTTGCGAGTTCACGACATTGCGGATGCCATGGAGGAACAGTGCTTGGTCATCGACGAGGCCAATGGAATGAATCTTCATCAGCGCACCTCGCTGGTGATGCTCAGAGGCAGTCGAGCGTTCATCACCCACGTGTTGCCACCGGCAGGGGCGGAACTGAGGGAGCCGTTGATTAATGACGCGCGTTCGCGCATGCCAGGCAAGCCATGCCCGGGGCCGGGTCGCGCTCCCGGCGCGAACCGGTTGTCCACGCGAATGTCCACCTCGTCAGCGGCCCATGACACAGTCAGGTGTGCGTGCCCGTCGCCGTGTTTGAGCGCATTGGTCAGCGCTTCTTGCACGATGCGGTGCACCGTCAGTGAAGTAGCGGGATCGAGTCGAGTGGGTTGTTCGCCACTGACATTCACGCTGACGTCGAGGCCGCCGGCGCGGCTGGTTGTGACGAGTTCATCGATGTCGAGCTTCGTCGATAACGGCGTAAGCGGGCGGGGATCTGGATCGCGCAACAGCCCCACTACTCCGCGCATCTGACGCAGTGACTCGCGACTGACAGTGCTGATAGTGCGCAGCGCACCGTCCCGGTCGGAACCGTAGAGTGCGCCGTCGGCTTGCGCCACAATGACGGTGAGTGAATGGGTCACAACGTCGTGGATCTCCCGGGCGAGGTGAGCGCGCTGCTCCGCTGAGGCGCGTTCGAATTCATCGCGCTGGCGTTCGAGCTGGAACTGCATGTCCTTTTCTGCGGTCTCTATCGCGCGGCGTCGGAGCTCGCCCATGAGTAGTCCGACGACCAGTAGAGTCACGCTCCATGCGATGTAGGGCAGGCGCTGCGAGAATGGCATCGCGACGAGTGGTGCGGAGATGAACGTCGTAGCTATAACTACCCCGCTAAGCAGAGCCACCGTGGCGAAGTCGCGAAGGGGCGAAGATGGGTGGCGACGTGCGATATAAGCCGTGAAGACTACAACCGACACTGTTCCAATCGGCAGTTCGGGTTGGAATGCGCACGCTGCGAGCAAGATGATCGCGACACCAATTGTGAGCAGAGGCCACCGCCATCGTGTAAACGGTGCGGTCGCCGCGCACACAGCGAGCGCACCATCGATGATGCTCGGGCCGTTAGTAAGAGGGCCTATCTGGCCGAAGGTGACAAGCAGTAAAGCCAGCCCGACATCGCGCAGGCTCACATGGCTCGACTGGATCTTCATGACTTACCACCGTAACTTCCGTCTGCGCCGAATACGTCGTACCCGGGCACCACTTCGCCGATTCAGCCGTTTCGTCTCCACGACGTGGGGGACTACACTCTCGCACCGTGCGAGTTTTGGCAGCAATGAGCGGCGGCGTCGATTCCTCTGTGGCGGCGGCGCGGCTTGTCGACGCCGGACACGATGTCGTCGGTGTCCACCTTGCGCTGTCGAAGGATGCGCAGCAGACCCGTGAGTCCGCCCGGGGATGCTGCTCGCTGGAGGACTCTGCCGATGCGCGCCGCGTGTGCGACAAGCTGGGCATCCCGTTCTACGTGTGGGATTTCTCCGACCGCTTCAAAGAAGACGTCATCGACGACTTCGTCGACAGCTACGCCCGCGGCGAGACACCGAACCCGTGTCTGCGCTGCAACGAGAAGATCAAGTTCGCGGCCCTGCTTGAGCGCGCTGTGCAGCTCGGCTTCGACGCGATCGCGACAGGGCACTACGCACTCATTGACGATGCCGGGAACCTGCGCCGGTCCATCGATCCCCAGAAGGACCAGTCCTACGTCCTCGGCGTGATGACACGCGACGAGCTAGACCGCTGCATCTTCCCGGTCGGCGACACCGAGAAGCCCCAGATCCGCGAGGAAGCGGCCGCCCACGGCTTTTCGACGGCGGCAAAGCCCGACTCCTACGACATCTGCTTCATCCCCGACGGAAACACCCAGGCCTTCCTCGGCCGATCCATTGGCATGCGCCCCGGCATGATCGTCGACGAGTCGGGTGCGGAACTCAAGGAGCACGACGGCGCTTTCCAGTACACGATTGGCCAGCGCAAGGGCCTGAACATCCGCGTTCCCGCTGCCGATGGCCAGCCGCGCTACGTCACTGATATCGACGCCGCGACCGGCACAGTCACTGTCGGCCCGCGTGCCGCGCTCGACGTGCGCACGATTCACGCCGACCGACTGAAAATCCTGCACGAGGCGATGGCCGGCACCTTCGAGGCACTCGTGCAGATCCGCGCGCATGGGGGAGTCGTGTCCTGCACCGCCCATGTTGACCTGGACGCTGACACGATGACCCTCGAGCTGGCCGAGCCGCTCTCTGGCGTGGCACGCGGCCAGGCCGCCGTGCTCTATCTGCCGGATCCCGACGGCGAGGGCGATGTCGTGCTCGGGTCCGGCACGATCTGCGGTACCGAGTAGGTCCGGGGCTGCTCTTCAGCTCCGCTATCCTCACTAACGTGGACAAGCACCTCATCTGGATCAACCCCCTTTCTCTTCCGTGGCGCCTGGGCCTGCTGGGGGCACTCGTGCTCATCGCGGGCGGGGTCATCGGACTCATGGCGACGCAGGGGTTACCAACGGTCATCGGTATCCTCCTTTTGCTTGTCATCGCCGTGGTCACCACGGTGGTGCATCGCATCGGCACCTTCCTCCACGTTGACGGGGACGTGCTGCGGTTCGGCCGTTACCCGCGCCCCCAGGACGAGATTCCGCTCACCCGCATCAAGGGCGCACGAGTAGAAGACCTCCCCGCAGATGAACGAGTGACCAGGCCGTGGGGGACTCTCGCGCCCGACGCGTCGACGACGCTTGTCGACGTCAACCGCTCCACCCGCGCCGTCGTGCTTTCCCTTCGTGATGGGCGCACCGTCAAGATCGGTGTCGGCAGCCACAGCCCCAGCGCCGAAGATTTCGTAGCTGGCTTGCGGGAGCAGAACAGGAGCATCCATGGCTGATCATGCCGATGCCGCTCCCACAGCCTTCGGACTGGGCCCTGTCCCCGGCACCGACCTCGTCGCCGCGGCAGACGTGGTGCTGTCCGAAAGCCCGCTGCCGCACATTCCCCACCTCCCGGAGCGCGGAGCCGGATCTGATGTCATCGGCCGTACTGCCGCGTTGCTTCCCCTCAACGTCGACATTGGTCCGCGCAGTTGGCAGATTCACGCCCGCCCGCAGATTGCGACCATGCGCGCCCGCGACCAGTGGAAGCGCGATCTCGACCTGCTTGAGGAACTGTGGGCGGGCAAAGTGCCGGAGCTCAAAATCCAGCTGGTTGGCCCATGGTCGCTTGCCGCTGAGATTGAGATGCCGAACGGGCATCGCATGATCACGGATCACGGGGCTCTCCGCGACATCACTGACGCGCTGGTGGAGGCTGTGGGGGAGCACAGACGGGACGTCGAAAAGCGCATGGGTGCAACGACTGTCTTGCAGCTCGATGAGCCGAAGCTCGACGCGGTGGTGCGCGGTGCGTTGCAGGGAACGACGGACTATGAGGACATCCCGCCGGTGAGTGAAGACGACGTCCTCGAACGCTTGGGGGTGTTCGGTCCGCACCTGCTCAACGCGTCGCGGCCAATGTACGGCGCGGATTGGTTCACCGTTGGGCGTGCGGTGGATGCGGACGGGCTGGGCGAAGCGCTCGACCGCGGCGCCCGGACTGCGTTCCCGGTGATGGAACCGAACGACGTCTTCGCGCTCTTCGACCGGATGCAGCTCGACCCAGTGCAGCACGGGTTCGACGTGTACGCCGAGCCTGCCCCAACCTTGCTGGCCACTGCCCACAACTATCGCGCTGCGGTGGAGATGGTGGAGGCTCTGGCCCCAAGATCTAGTTGACGTAGGTGCCGCGGAAACGTCGTAAAAGACCAGGTCATAGTTGCATGACGTGGCAATGATGCAATCTAGATCTCGGGCAGGTTCCGTCGTTGACCGGTAGTCTGACTTCCATGAGCGAGGCAAAGCTTTCGTGGGAAAAGAGCCAGAATCACATGTGGGTGCTCGCGCTTATGGCGGTGCCGCTATTTTTCGTCTTCGGGGAGTTGCTTGATAGCTACATCATTGCTTTTCCCATCGCAATGGGTTTTGCGTTGCCGTTCTTCTTCTTGGGTTCTACCCGTTATGCGCGGCTCGATGCCACAACCTTGAGCTACAGCAACGGTAGCGAGGAGAAGACCCGTCCGGTGGAGGACATCGCCCGGATCACCCAGGAACCGATGTCTGGGTCGCTGGTTTTCGAGTTCACTGACGGCACGAGCGACTACGTCGAAAACGGCGGTGACGAACAGGGCGTCAGTGAGTTCGTCGGTAAGGCGCAGCAGTACCTAGGCACCTAGCTGAGCATCGGCCACGCTGTGGTGATGCCCTTGGTGTCCCGCCCGCGCGATTCGCAGAATTTGCGGAACTCGGTCTGGATTTCGAAGTGCTGCACGGCCTGGAATTCCATGAGTTCGTCGAGTTCCATCTGGGACAGCTGCGGCCAGACCTTGTTCACCTGTTTCCACGCGATGCGCGCGGCAGCGGTAGCATCCGACGTCGCCTCGTGCGCGTTGTCTAAGCGCACCCCGTAGAACTCCGACAACGCACCCAAGTTTCGCTTACCGCCCTTGCGGTAACGGTCCATCGCGCGGTCAATGAGCAGTGGGTCGAACACCGGCCCCGTCACCGTGAAATCGCCGGTGAGCGCGCGCAGCACGGACAGGTCATAGGGCGCATTGAAGACGACCAAGGTCAAGCCTTCATCCCACGCTTGCTTGATCGCGGCTACCGTCTCCTGGAGCACGTCGTCATGGGGCCGCCCCTCAGCGCGTGCTTTTTCCGTGGTGATGCCGTGGATGCGCGCCGCCTGCTCCGGGATGTCTACACCTGGGTCGGCGAGGGTCTCGGTGGCGGTCATGGAAGAGCCGTCGATACGCACCAGCGCTGAGGTGACAATTCTCGCTTCGCGCGGGTTCGCGGACGTGGTCTCCAAATCAAAGGAGAGCATGCGCGAGGCGTTGAAGGTGGCAGCCATGCCCATCATTCTAATGAGCATATGGACAACCCCATTGACCTTGCCCCAAGGTCAAGGTTCACACTTGTCGTATGAGCTACTCCATCAGCGAAGTCGCAGACATTGTGGGCGTGAGCGCGAAGGCCTTGCGCCACTGGGAGAGCCTCGGACTGCTCGCTCCAGAGCGCACGAGTGCCGGCTACCGCGAGTACTCCGACGCGGACATCGAACGCGCGGCCGCAATCGCGCTCTACCGCGGTGTCGGCATCGCGCTCGAGAGCATCGCAATGCTTATCGACGCCCCCGCCCACACCCTTCACACTGCGCTCCTGAAACATCGTGACGTGCTGGGTGGGCAGCTCAGCGCCATGCGTGAGCAGATCGCTGCAGTGGACAAGTTGATTGCGCAATCTGAGAACGGGACCGTCGACATGGACGCCATCAAGGCGTACCTCGGGGAGAAAATGCCCGAGTACCAGGAGGAGGCAGAGCAGCGCTGGGGTGACACGGCCGAGTGGGCTCAGTCCCAGGAGGTGTTGGCCGGCATGGGGGAGGAGGACTTCGCCCGTCTGCAGCGCGAGCAGGAAGAATTCGCAGCTGACCTTGTCGCCGCCCGCGATGGCGGGGTCGCGCCGGGATCCGCGCAAGCGCGGCAGATCGTCGACCGACACCGGGCAATGATCGGCCAGTGGTACGAGGCGACACCGTCGCGCCAACTCATCCTCGCGCGGATGTACGTGGCCGACGCACGCTTCCACGACGCCTACGCAGGCGCGCAGGACTTTCTTCTCGAGCTGGTCGAGGCGCAGGCTGCTGCGGAAGGCGTTGACGTTAACGACCCTCAGTGGTGAGTCATCTCTACACTTGAATTCCGTGACTGAAGCTCAAGTTAGTGAAGACCTGCTGCGCCAGTGGAACGAGCTGGCGAAGGAGGTCCGCCACCACCGCGATCTCTACTACAACGGCGACCCCGTGATCACGGACGCGGAGTTCGACGAGATGTTCCGCCGGCTGCAGCAGCTGGAGGAGGATCACCCGGAGCTCGCTGTGCCTGACTCGCCGACAAAGGAAGTCGGCGCGGCACCCACGAGCACGGCATTCGAGGATGTCGAGCACCTTGAGCCGATGATGAGCTTGGACAATGTGTTCTCCGCTGAGGAATTGGCCGACTGGTTGACCAAGACCCCAGGGCCGTATCTCACTGAGCTGAAGATCGACGGTGTGTCCATTGACTTGGTCTACGAAAACGGCCAACTCACCCGTGCTGCCACTCGCGGCGATGGCCGGGTGGGGGAGAACATCACCGCTAACGCCCGCGTCATCGACGACATTCCGCACGAGCTCACCGGTGACTTCCCGGCATTGTTGGAGGTCCGCGGTGAGGTGTTCATCCGCCCGGAGGACTTCCCGGAGCTCAACGAGCTGCGCCAGAAAGAGGGCGGCAAGCCTTTTGCCAACCCCCGCAACACGGCAGCCGGCGGCCTGCGGCAGAAGGATCCGGAGAAGGTCCGCAACCGTAAGCTGCGCATGATCTGCCACGGCATCGGCGCCCGCGAGGGGGTTGAGTTCTCCTCGCAGCATGATGCCTACGAGAAGCTCGCGGCGTGGGGTTTGCCCGTCAGTGAGTACACCAAGCGCGCAGAGTCTGCCGAGGAAGTGCAGAAAACTGTCGAGTACTGGGCCGATCACCGCCACGACGCGATCCACGAGATGGACGGCTTGGTGATCAAGGTCGACGATCTAGCTGCGCAGCGCCAGCTCGGCTTTACTTCCCGCGCCCCGCGCTGGGCGATCGCCTACAAGTACCCGCCGGAAGAGGTGACCACAAAACTCAAGGACATCGCCGTGTCCGTTGGCCGCACCGGCCGCGCTACGCCGTTCGCGGTGCTCGAGCCGGTGTTTGTGTCCGGATCGACGGTATCCATGGCCACGCTGCACAACCAGCACGAGGTCAAGCGCAAGGGCGTGCTGATCGGCGACACCGTCGTCGTCCGCAAGGCTGGGGAGATCATCCCGGAGGTCCTTGGCCCTGTCGCTGACCTGCGTGACGGCACTGAGAAGGAGTTCGTCTTCCCGGAGAATTGCCCGGTGTGTGGCACGAAGCTTGCTCCCGCCAAGGAAGGCGATGCTGACTGGCGCTGCCCGAACACCCGCTCGTGTCCCGCTCAGCTCGGCCAACGCTTGGAGTACCTCGCGTCCCGCGGCGCGTTCGACATTGAGGCTCTCGGCGAGAAGGGTGCGCAAGACCTCATCGCTTCGGGCGTGCTTATCGACGAAGGCGACCTTTTCACCCTCACCGAATCCGACCTTGAGAAGTCCTCGGTGTACACCACCAAGGCCGGCACAGTGAACGCTTCCGGCAAGAAGCTGCTGGCCAATCTCGAGCAGGCCAAGGAAAAAGAGCTGTGGCGTGTCCTCGTCGCGTTGTCGATCCGCCACGTCGGTCCGACAGCTGCCCGGGCGCTCGCATCGCGCTACGGAAGCATGGAAAAGCTTTTCGACGCTTCCGTCGACGACCTCGCCGACACGGACGGCGTGGGCAGCATCATCGCCGAGTCCTTCAAGGAATGGTTCGAGGTCGACTGGCACTGCGACATTGTGCGCAAGTGGGAGGCCGCCGGAGTGAACATGGAGGACGAAGCCTCCGATCTCGAGCAGACTCTCGAGGGGTTGACGGTTGTGGTGACTGGATCGCTGGAGAACTTCAGTCGCGACGGTGCGAAAGAAGCGATCCTCTCGCGCGGCGGCAAGGCGGCCGGCTCCGTGTCGAAGAAGACTGACTACGTAGTGGTCGGGGAGAACGCGGGGTCCAAGGAGACAAAGGCGCGGGACCTTGGCATCACAATCCTCGACGAAGATCAGTTCCGGACACTCCTTGAGACCGGTGATGCAGAATAGCAAGGAGTAAATAATTGTGGCGAATAAGTGTTTCTGTTGTTGAAGTGACAAGTGTCTGGTAATTTCATGGGCATGAAGAAGAAGTTGCTTTCCCTTGTCATTGCTGGATCTCTCGCGACTGGAGCAGCGGTCTCGGTTCCGGAAGCCGATGCCCAAGCTCAAAGTAGCCTCGGTATCGCCCTCGCTGTCATTGCCGGAACTGCCGCAGTCGTCGGATTGGGAGTCGCTGCCTCGTCCGCCATGGATAACACTGCGGTGCCGCCGCAGCCAGAGCCCGAGCAGCCTCCGGTGCCGGAGGAACCGGTCGAGGAACAGCCTGCCGTTGAGCAACCCGCTGTCGGGCAGCCCGTTGTCGAGCAGCCTGTCGCCCCCGCTCAGCCTGCGGCGCCAATTGAAACTCCGCGTCAGCCCGTGCAGTCTGTTCAATCTGGCGCGACCGAGAAGACCCCCTTGGTTCCCGCCTACATCTAAACCGTATCGAGGTTAGTTAAAGGGCCCGGCTCCGGACTATCCGTACCTGGCCTTTCTGGCGCACTCGACGCACTCTGGCGAAATCTTGCAAATCGCTGAGTAAATGTTGATGAGCTGTTGACCGTCTGATAGATTCTGGATCGTTTAAAAGGAAACCTTCCACATCACGCACGCCCGATTAAGGGATTAAGGAATGAGATGAGAAATAAACTCGTTGCCGCCACCGTCGCTTGCACTTTGTGTCTGGGTAGCGTCGCAAACGTCGCTGCTGCTCCAGAGAGTCACGCCGACTCTCGCCGCATTGGTGTAATCATTGGTATCACCGCCGGCGCCCTGGCTCTCGCTGGATCCAGCTTCGCCGCGGGTGCCGCTTTGAGCTCTGAAGGTGGCTTCGAGCCGCCGCAGCCGCCTCAGCTGCCGCAACCGCCTCAGCTGCCGCAGCCAGCACCGGCCCCTGCGCCCGAGGAGGTGCCCGCACCCGCTCCGGAGCAGGCCCCGGCGCCTGCTCCGGAAGATGCCCCAGCGCCCGCGCCTGCGGATGCGCTTCAGCCGGCACAGCCTGTACAGCATCCCGCAGAAGCGCCGGCTCCGGCACAGGCGGAGGCACCCCGGCAGGAAATCGCATCCGTGAAGTCCGGTGCGACGGAACTTGCGCCGGGTATCGCCCGCTTCATCTAAGGCATTACCCAAAGGGGGATCGGGGCGGACGTGCTCGTTCGCCCCGGTGGTTTTCTGTCCGCCGCAGTTCCAAGCGCGCTTCGGCGCGCTTTTTGTTTATTTGCTGATTGTTACGCGACGATTCCTTACTTGTCGAGTGTGGAACATCAAAATTCTGACAGATCGGAAACGGATTCTATTGGCGTGGAACGCCGAGAACCGAGGGATCGTTTAGAGGCAGTCGAAACACGCGTCGCCGCGTTCGAATCAGTTGCGCCCCGTCACACGTCCTCCGGAGACTTCTGGGGCGTGGACGGCATCGAGTCCTTGAACCGGTCCAACGCGCCAAATGAAACGAGCCTCGGTTCCGTCGTCTTTGGGGGTTCTGTATGTCTTGGGCCGCGAGTGCTCCTACCAGTGGGAGCGCGGCGCTGACTCACTCATCGGTCACGGTTGGGACGAATCTGTCGAACGCATCGCCGCCATTACGCATCCCGTCCGTGGTGCGATCCTGCGTCGTTAGTTCCGCCGGTGCCGGCTACCACCACGTCGGCTCGCTTCATGACACTGGCTGGATCGCAAAGCTTGACGGTCGCTACGAAGTCCGCCGCTCCCGCGTTATCTCCCTGCTGACCATGAGCAACGTCATTCTCGTCGTCTGTCTTTTGGCGCGAAGAGCGAGCTGGAATGGCGATGTCCCAGTGTTCATTTGGTGGTTGCTGGCTGCGTGGTCCGCTGTACTCGTCGGCATACAAGCTTCGCGATGGGGTAAGGCGGGCGTCTGCCTTAAGTAGACGTAGCTTGCGCTAGCGGACGAGTGCCCCCACAATCGCCCCGAGGTCCCCAATGTGTGTCACCTCGGAGGCGAGGAAGTCCGGCCCGCCAGTGCGGCCGATGACAAGGAAAAGGCCCGACGATGCCAGCGGCGTGATTGCCAAGGTGGAGTCCAGCAGCCACCAGGATTCGGGTACCCACGTGTCGATGTCGTCGCGGAGGATGCGGGCCTCGGGTGCGTCGATAAGCGCAGGCACAGAGCCGTCGTCCCCGGGAGCTGCCTGAGAGCCGGCAACGCGCTCTATTCCGTCCTCGGTCTCGCGCAGCACGACGGCCCACGAAGACGTCAACGCCTGCGGCATGACGGAAACGAGTTCCTCCATGGCTTGCGGGAGGTTGTGGACTTGTCCTGCGACGCGCGCGAGCATTTCCACCTGACCGCGGCGATCGACGCGTCCCGTGAATGGGCGAATGGAATCGACCTCAACGCCGTCGAGAGCAGCTGCGGCAGTAATGATCGAGTCGACCATGCCGCCGGTGGGAAGATCTACGACGATATCGTCGGTGACCACCGGCTGGCCGTCCGCGTAGGTGGACTCCACGATATCCACGGATTTGATGTTCGCATCGGCCATGCCGAAAGCCTCTGCCAGCTCGCCGAGGCTGCCAGGGGTATCGGGGAGGACGACGCGGATTAGGTAGGACATGGCCTCATTTATATCAACTCGCAAAATCGTGGGCGGGCGTACGATCGAGATTGAGACACACTCAACCGCATGAGAGGTACAAGATGCAGCCCCACGAACTGCACGAATCGACGCTTGCAGGAACCGAACCCCGACAATATGCAGACGCCCTCCACAGTGCTGGGAACAAATTGGCGAAGGACGGCGATGAGGTCGTTGTCGCCGGCCACGACCTCGCCCGCGAAGTCGCTGAGAATCCCGAACATTACTCATCCGCAGTGTCGCGCTTCATGCAGCTGCCCAACGGGCTCGACGGCGAGCAGCACGCTAAAGTCCGCGCAATGATCGAGCGCTACCTGGATGCCCCTGCAGTCGAAGGGCTCGAACCCGTTCTGCGGGAGATCGCACGCGAGATCATCAATGATGCGCTCGCGCACGGCACTGCAGATGCGGTAGGAGACCTGGGCACGCAGTACGCAGTGCGCGCGATGACGGCCTGGCTTGGATGGCCTTCTGCAGTCAACGACGAGCTCGTCGTATGGGTGGCAGATAACAACGCTGCCACCCGCTCCGGGCAACTCGAGCGCACGGCCGAAGTCGCACGGCGTTTCGATGACATTATTCGTTCCGTCGTCGAACCGTTGCGAGAGAATCCCGATGATTCTGTGACCTCACGCCTTGTTCACGACGAGAGTTTGGGGCGCCCGCTGGAGTTCGAGGAGGTCGTCTCCGTGCTCCGCAACTGGACGGCTGGCGATCTGAGCTCTATGGCCTACTGCATAGGGGTTATCGTGGAGGCCCTCCTCGCCCGCCCAAAGTTGCAGGAGCGTCTGCGTCAGGGTGTTTCTCGCGTCGAGTTCACCGCGATGGTCGATGAGATGCTTCGCGCAGACTCCCCGTTTGTGAGCAACCGCCGCGTCACCACGTGCCCGGTCTCCCTTGGCGGGGTCGATCTTCCTGAGGGGCAGCGCGTGCGCATTCACTGGACTGCCGCGAACCGCGACCCCGAGACTTTCTCTGACGTTGACGGCTTCGACCCCGAGGCGAACGCGGGGGAGAATCTGGTGTGGGGTGCTGGACCGCACGCCTGCCCCGGCAAGGAGCTTTCGGTGGTGGAGCTACAGGCGTTGATTGAGGAGCTGTGCGCCACGGCGGAGCTTTCGCCAGCAGGCGAGGGGGAGCGGGAGGTTCACCCGGTGGGCGGATGGGCATCGCTTCAGGTGCGGCTTACCGCTCGCGGATGATGAACCCAGCTTGACGTAAGATGAGGCGCGTTAACCACAACCCGAAGATTGAAGAAGGTGGGACAACGTGGCTGAAGCCTCAGGAATTTCCCGCGACGAGGTCGCAGGCATCGCGCGTCTGGCACGCATCGCCGTGAGCGAGGAAGAACTGGATCAGCTAGCAGGCCAGCTGGACACCATTGTGGAAGCCGTGTCAGCAGTGCAGGCCGTGGACACTGAGGGCGTGGAGCCGATGAGCCACCCGCACTCCATCGACGCGGGCATGCGCCCCGACATTGTGCGCCCCACCCTGACTCAAGAGCAGGCACTCGACCAGGCGCCAGAGGTCGAAGAAGACCGCTTCATGGTTCCGCAGATTCTGGGGGAGGAGTAAACAATGGCGAACTGGACCGAACTGTCCGCACACGAACTGGCAGAAAAGATCCAAGCTGGTGAGGTGACCTCCCACGAGATCACGCAAGCGTTCCTGGACAAGATCGCTCAGACTGACGGCGACATCGGCGCCTTCCTGCACATCGGGGCAGAAGAAGCATTGCAGGTCGCTGATGAGGTCGACGCGCAGGTCGCCGCCGGTAAAGAACCTGCCTCCCCGCTGGCTGGCGTGCCGCTGGCGCTGAAAGACCTGTTTGTCACCACCGACGCTCCCACAACTGCGGCCTCGAAGATGCTCGAGGGCTACATGAGCCCGTACGACGCCACGATCGTGACCAAGATCCGCGAGGCAAAGATCCCGATCCTGGGCAAGACGAACCTCGACGAGTTCGCCATGGGCTCCTCGACCGAGAACTCCGCGTACAAGATCACCCGCAACCCGCACGATTTGGAGCGTACTCCGGGCGGTTCCGGTGGTGGCACGGCTGCGGCTCTGGCCGCCAACCAGGCTCCGCTGGGCATCGGCACCGACACCGGCGGCTCGATCCGCCAGCCGGCATCGCTGACCGGCACAGTGGGCGTGAAGCCTACCTACGGTGCTGTGTCCCGTTACGGCATGATTGCTAACGCTTCCTCCCTGGACCAGTGCGGCCCATGCGCCAACTCTGTTCTCGATGCCGCGCTGCTGCACGAGGTCATTGCTGGCCACGACGAGTATGACGCGACCAGCGTGGACAAGGACGTGGCCTCCGTGGTCGAGGCTGCCCGTGAGGGCGCATCCGGCGACCTGTCTGGTGTCAAGGTTGGCCGTGTCAAGCAATTCGGCGGCGAGGGGACTCAGACTGGTGTCGTCGAGGCTATTGACGCTGCGTTCGCTCAACTGGAGAAGCAGGGCGCGGAGATCATTGAGGTTGATTGCCCGAACTTCGAGCACGTCATGGGCGCGTACTACATCATCCAGACCTCCGAGGTCTCGTCGAACCTGGCACGTTTCGACGGCATGCGGTACGGCCAGCGCAAGGGTGAAGGATCCGCCGAGGAGGTCATGGCGCGCACCCGCGGCGACGGCTTCGGCGACGAGGTCAAGCGCCGTATCATTCTGGGCACCTACGCACTGTCGGTCGGTTACTACGATGCCTACTACCTGCAGGCCCAGCGCATTCGCACGCTTGTTGCGCAGGATTTCCAGAAGGCCTTCGAACAGGTCGACGTGATTGCCGGCCCGGCCACCCCGACGACAGCTTTCAAGCTCGGTGACAAAGTGGATGACCCGCTGGCGATGTACAACTTCGACCTGTTCACTTTGCCGCTCAACCTCGCGGGCCTGCCCGGCATGAGCGTGCCTGCCGGCACCGCCTCCGACACCGGCCTGCCGGTGGGCCTCCAGCTCATTGCGCCGGCCTTCGCCGATGAGCGCCTCTACCGCGTCGGCGCCGCTTTTGAGGCCGGCAGGGCGTAGGTTTCTTGCACGGTTCGCGGCCCTGGTTCGCGCTGTCGGCGCTGACGATCGGGTACTTCCTGATCATGTTCGATCAGGGCCTCATGCCGGTGATCACACCGCACCTTCCGGCTGAAGTGTCCGGCGCGGTGTGGCTCACCAGCATCTACCTGTTGTGCACGGTCGTGCCGATGCCGGTGACTGGCAGGCTGGGGGATAAGTACGGCCAGCGCACTGTCTACCTCGCCGGGTTGGGCACGTTCGCGGCCAGTCTGGTGCTCGCAGCGGTGTCATGGTCGTGGCCGGTCATTGTGATCGCCCGTGCGCTGCAAGGCCTTGGTTCCGCGATCTTCCTGCCACAGGCATTCGGCTTGATCAATCGCATTTTCCCTTCCGACGGTAGGGGCAAGGCGTTCGGGTTTTGGGGCGTTGTCGGCTCGGTCGGATCGCTGCTTGGCCCTATTGTTGGCGGAGTTTTCGTAGGCAGTTTCGGTTGGCGCTCAACCTTCATCCTGCAGGCCGGCATTGCCGGGGTTGGCCTCGTCCTAGCCGCCTTCTGGCTTCCGCGTCTCGCTCCAACTTCCGTACTCATTCCCGTCGGTGCCGCGGCGATGTCCTTTGTCGGCCTTGGCGCGTTGGTGTACGGCATCCAGTTCGGTTCGTGGATCCCGCTGGTCGGCGGTGCGATCGTGGTGCTTTTGCTGGTGCGAACATCGTCATTTGTTCCCCGTGAGCTCTACCGCGACCGCAACTTCGTCCTGGGCACCTCTGCCATTGTCGCCATGGGTTTCGCGGTCGCGGCGATGTTCATCCCGGTCATGTACTGGCTGCAAACCGTCGCAGGTGTCAGTGCACAGACCGCCGGCCTACTCACGGCCCCGATGTCGGTGGTGGCCATGCTGCTCACCCCGTGGGCCGGAGCGCTGTCAGACAAAATCAGCGCCAGACTTTTGTGCACTGCGGGCTTTGCGACGATGGTGGCCGCTCTCATCATCGCCTGGTCCATCACAGTTTCTGCTGCCGACTACCGTTGGTTCGCGCTTGTGACCGCGCTGTTGGGACTTGGCAGCGCCTTCGTCTGGGCGCCCAATGCCACCACGACGATGCGCAATGTGCCGGATTACGCCGCCGGGGCGGCCAGCGGGGTGTACAACACGCTGCGCCAGATCGGCAGCGTCGTCGGCGTGGCGTTGACCGGCGCAGTCCTTGCCTCCGGCCAGGTCGCTTCTACCGCTGGACCTGCGATCTTGCTGTCGGCGATCGTGCTGGCCATCGGGGCGGCCGCGTCGGTCTTTCTTCGTACGGACATCCCCGCGCAATCGCGCTAGTGTGGAGCGCATGCGCCTAGCCACTCTCACCTCCGGCGGCGACTGCCCCGGCCTCAATGCTGTCATCCGTGCCATCGTCCGTACCGCCAGCTCAGAATTCGGGTCCACGGTCGTCGGTTACCAGGACGGCTGGGTGGGTCTCATGGACGACCTGCGCACGGACTTGTACGACGACGCGTTCATCGACTCTATCCTGCTGCGCGGCGGCACGATCCTGGGCACCGGCCGCCTCCACCCGGACAAGTTCAAGGCGGGTATCGATCAGATCAAGGCGAACCTCGACGACGCGGGCATCGACGCGCTGATCCCGATCGGCGGCGAAGGCACGCTCAAGGGTGCCAAGTGGCTCTCCGACAACGGCATTCCGGTGGTGGGCGTGCCGAAGACGATCGATAACGACGTCAACGCCACCGACTACACCTTCGGCTTCGACACCGCGGTGTCGGTGGCCACGGACGCGATCGACCGTCTGCACACCACGGCGGAATCGCACAACCGCATCCTCATCGTCGAGGTGATGGGCCGCCACGTCGGCTGGATCGCCCTGCACGCGGGTATGGCCGGCGGCGCGCACTACACGGTGATTCCTGAGGACCCCTTCGATATCGAGGACATCTGCAAGGCGATGGAGCGCCGCTTCCAGATGGGGGAGAAATACGGCATCATCGTCGTCGCCGAGGGCGCCGTGCCGAAGGAAGGCACGATGGACGCGGGACTTGGCGAAGAAGACGAATTCGGCCACAAGACATTCACTGGCATGGGCCAGATCATCGGCGACGAGATCCACCGCCGCCTGGGCTACGACGTGCGCACGACGGTGCTCGGCCACACGCAGCGCGGCGGCACGCCGACGGCCTACGACCGGGTGCTGGCGACACGTTACGGCGTGCACGCCGCGCGCGCGGCGCACGAGGGCAATTTCGGCACGACGGTCGCGCTGCGCGGCGAGGACATCACGCTCGTCCCGCTCGGCGATGCGGTGGAGAACCTCAAGCGCGTGCCGGAGCGCCGTATCCGCACGGCGCGGTCCATGTTCGGATAGCCGTCAGTTAGAATCACCGCGTGCGAACTCTCGTCACCGGCGGTGCCGGCTTCATTGGATCTCATCTCGTCGATCAGCTCGTCATGGCAGGCCACGAGGTCGCCGTGCTGGACAATTTGAGCAGCGGTCGGCTCGAAAACATCAGCCACCAGACTGCAGTCGAGCTCGTCGAGGGGGACGTGGGGGATAAGGGGCTAGCAGATGTCGTCGATAAGCTTGCTCCTGAAGTGATCTTCCACCTCGCCGCGCAGATCGACGTGCGCAAATCCGTCGAAGACCCGATCCTCGATGCGCAGGCGAATATTCTGGGCACGATCAATGTCGCGGAAGCCGCGCGGAAGGCTGGCGTGCGCAAGATCGTGCACACCTCGTCGGGCGGCTCGATTTACGGCACACCCAGCGAGTTTCCCGTCGACGAGTCCTTCCCGGTCGACCCGCACTCGCCGTATGCCGCGTCGAAGCTCGCTGGTGAGCAATACCTGGGCATTTATCGCCATCTGTACGGGATGCAAGCGAGTTTCATCGCGCCGGCGAATGTGTACGGCCCGCGGCAGAACCCGCACGGCGAAGCCGGGGTCGTGGCGATTTTCTCGGAGAACCTCTTGCATGGCCGTCCGACGAAGATTTTCGGCGGCGGCACGAACACGCGCGACTATGTTTACGTGGGCGATGTCGCGCGCGCATTCGTCCTCGCGGCGGGTGAGCGCGGCGACGGGGTGCGCTTCAATATCGGCACCTCTGTGGAGACGACTGACCGCGAATTGCACACGTTGGTAGCCAAACATGCGGGCGCGCCCGATGCGCCCCAGAATTTCCCGCCGCGGCTTGGCGACGTCCCCCGCTCCGCCCTCTCCGCCGCCCGCGCGAAGGAGATACTCGGGTGGGAGCCCACCGTCAGCCTCGACGAAGGCGTGGCACGGACCGTCGACTATTTCCGGAGGACGCAGTGAATTTTTGCGACAACCCCACCCTGAGCAACCAGTGGGTCACTCTCGAACCGTTGAGCCTCGATCATGCGGCGGCTCTGGCGTTAGCCGTCGGGGACTTGTGTGACCTGTGGTACCAGGACCACATTCCCACGCCTGGCGGCGTGCCGGAATACATCGAGAAGAACCTCGCCGATCAGGAGCGCGGCGAGCGCGCCCCGTGGGCGATCGTCGACCCGGCCGGCAACGCCATCGGCGTGACCACGTTCCTGCACCCGGATCCCGTGAACCGAAGCATCGAGATCGGGTCGACGTGGATCACTAAAGACGCTCAGGGTGCGCCGTTCAATAAAGCGGCGAAGCTCCTCATGCTGCAGCGCGCGTTCGAGGACCTGGGGTGCCTGCGCGTGGAGATCCGCACGCACTTCATGAACCGGCAGTCGCGCGCCGCGATCGAGAGCCTCGGTGCCAAGCTCGACGGGGTACTACGTCGCCACAAGATCCTCAAAAGCGGCCTCGTGCGCGACACGTGCGTCTACTCCATCTTGGACACCGAGTGGCCCGAGGTTAAGACCGCGCTTCAGGCGCGGCTGCGCGCTTAAGACCGCTGCCTGGCTTCTCGGGCTGAAACTTCCTCAACAGTCGCTGCGGAAGCTCCATGCGAGGCGGATTCAGTCCCCTCAGTCGTCTCCGCGATGTCTCGGCGGCCGATCTTGCGGGTGTGTAGGTAGAGCCAGATTCCGCCGATCCAGGTGAACGCAATGACCGCGATCAACGCCACCAGCGGGACGATCTCGCCGGGTAGCTCGGTTGAGGCGTTGAAGATCGAGTGAATGGCGAATCCGAGGAAGTACCAGATGACCAGTTGGCCGATGCGCCAGCCGAGAGATTTGTCCGTGCGGCACAAGAAGACGCCGAGGCCCCATGCCGAGAGACCGAGGTAGAGCGAGTGGCCCCATGGTCCAGGGACGGTCCGGGCGGCATACCCCATGAGCGAGCCCTCGACATCGGAGTTGAGGTTGTCGAGCGCCGCTTTCAAGATGTAGGTGGCGTTCTCCAGCGCCGCGAAGCCGAAACCGACGGCAATCGCGATGGTCACGGCCTCAATGGGGCGGCGGATGCGGAAGATCATGGTGCTCAGGATGAACACCGTGGCGAATTTGAATAACTCCTCGGCTGTGGGGCTCAGCAGAGCGAATCCCAAACTGCCCAAGCCCAGCCAATCCTTGAAGGCGATGATGGATTCATTCGTGGTCACTGAAGGGGCGCACAGAGCCATACCTGAGACGAACCCCGCGAAGATGAAGGCGGGAGAGGAATGAACAGGGCGACCCGGGTGGTTGCGCAGCAGAAGCCACGCCAGCAGTAACCACAGCGCCGCGAGCAATGCGCTCATTGCCGCGATCGTTGCGTTGAAGGGGAGCTGGCTGAAGTAGATAACCGACCAGACAGCGGAGGCGAGGAGGATCAGGATTCCTGCGATGCGGAGGATGAGGTTCATTTTGTCGGTCACTAGTCGCCCTCCGTTTCCTCGGAATCGTCAGCGGAACTATCAGTGTTCACGTCAGCGGAGTCGATCAAACGTTGGGCGAGCTCTTCTGCGTCGTCCCCGCCGAAAGAGAAGTAGCGGGTGGTCTGCCCGTCGGCAATGGAGACGGCCACGAGATGGCGTTCGGCGTCTGCCTCGGTGCGCTTCACATGCACGCCTTCACGCGGGGACCCGACGTTGCCGGTTTCCACGTTCCGGTCGAGTGTCACTCTGCGGTAGAAGCGGGCGAGGGCTTTCTCTGCGTTGTTGGGTGCCGGTTCGGAGCGGCCAAGAATGCGCGTCGAATCGCAATCCCACGCCTTCGTGCTTTCCGCGAAGCCCGCCGGGTTGCTGCACACAAGCTGCCCGCCGTTCTCGTCGGGCACGCCAATGCTGCCCAACTCCACAGGGTTGTCGGGCACCTGGGACTCTTCGGGTGTCGTGGTGGCGTCGACAACGCGCGGAAAGGCCAGCGCGGCGGCGACGAGGAATAAAAGAATAAGCCCGAGCACGATCGGTGCCCGGGAGGATTTCAAATCATTCATAACGCCGATCATGATACATAACGGCGGCTATCACTGCTATACGGCGTCCAGTCCGATGTCGAGGATGGCAACCGAGTGCGTGAGCGCGCCGACCGCGAGAAAATCCACGCCGGTCTCCGCGTAGGCGCGGGCTCGGTCGAGCGTCAATCCGCCCGAGGATTCCAGCTTCGTCCCGGGGGACAGGGCATCGCGCTTATCGACGGCTTCCCGTGTCGCCTCCACGCCGAAATTATCCAGCATGACCAGATCTGGTGTGAATGCCAGGACTGCTTCAAGCTGGCCGAGGTCGTCGACTTCAACTTCGCGGGGCAGGTCCGGGAAGGCGGCGGTGGTGCGCCGGTACGCTTCTGCCACGGTTCCGACGCTGGCAACGTGATTGTCCTTGATGAGAACGGCGTCGCCCAGGCTCATTCGGTGGTTGACTCCGCCGCCGCACCGCACCGCGTATTTAGCTAGGTCGCGGTATCCGGGCAAGGTCTTGCGGGAATCGCGGACTCTGGTGCCGGTTCCTGCGAGCTGTCGGGTCCACTCGTGCGTGCGGGTAGCGATGCCGCTGGCGTAGGTGAGCAGATTCAGTGCCGTGCGTTCAGCAGAGAGGATCGACCGCGCGGGGCCGGAGACTGTCGCGAGACGGTCGCCTGGCGCGACTAGGTCGCCGTCGGCCGCGTGGACCGCCACGTCGATGTCTGGGCTGACTTCGTGCATGGTCCACGCGACGGTGTCCAGGCCCGCGACCACGCCGGGTGTGCGTGGGACGACGATGGCGGTGAGGTGGGCGTCGGCGTCGACAGTCGCCTCGGTCGTGGCGTCGGGGCCGTGCGTGAAATCTTCCTCGAGGCCGAGGCGGATGAGGCGCAGCGCGGCGTCTTTATTCAGTGGTGCACTCATCCGCGGGTCACTCTCCGCTGCCCGGGTTGCCGATGGCGATCATGCGCTCCAGCGACTGGCGCGCCTTCGCGGCGGTCTCCTCGGGCACAGTGACTTCGTCGCGCATGTCCCGAAGGCTGGCCACGAGTTTCTCCGGGGTGATCATTTTCATGTATTTGCAGGAGGCCTGGGGGTTGACGGGCTGGAAGTCCGCCAGCGGGGATTTCTTCTGCAGTTGGTGGAGCATGCCCACCTCGGTAGCCACGAGGACTGTGCCTTCAGTGTCCCGGTCCGCCTGGTCCAGCATGCCGCCGGTGGAGAGCATGTGCACGCGCTCCGGGGCGATGACGCCCTCGCTGGCGAGATAGATCGCTGAATTCGCGCAACCGCACTCCGGGTGGATGTACAGGGGAGCATCCGGGTGCGCGGCTGCCTGGTCGGCGAGCTCCTTGCCGTTGATGCCGGCGTGCACGTGGCATTCGCCGGCCCAGATGCGGATATTCTCGCGGCCGGTTTGCCGTTTGACGTGCGCGCCGAGGAATTGATCCGGACAGAAGAGGATCTCTGCGTCGGGGTCGATGGAATTGACCACGTCGACGGCATTGGAGGACGTGCAGCACACATCGGTGAGGGCCTTCACATCCGCTGTGGTGTTGACGTAGCTGACCACCACGGCGCCCGGGTGCTCGGCCTTCCACTCGCGCAGCTGCTCGGCGGTGATCGAATCGGCGAGGGAACAACCGGCGGCTTCGTCCGGGATGAGCACGGTCTTGTCGGGGCTGAGGATCTTCGCGCTTTCCGCCATGAAGTGCACGCCGCAGAAGACGATGACATCGGCGTCCGTGTCGGCCGCAATCCGGGACAGCGCTAGGGAATCGCCGGTGAAATCCGCGATGTCCTGGATCTCCGGGATCTGGTAGTTATGCGCCAGAATAACGGCGTTTCGTTCCTTCTTGAGTTTTTGCACTTCATCGGTCCACATATGTTCAATGTAGCGCTCATGGCCGCAGTGAAATAACGGAATGCCGCACTAAGGTCGGAAAACATGCATGACCGGATTCCCAATCCTTGCCGTCTGCTCATCGTGGGCATCAATCCCGGAACGCTGTCCGAGGAAGTGGACGCGCCGTTCGCACACCCGGGCAACCGCTTCTGGCCTGCGCTCGACAAAGCGGGCATCACCCCGTACCGGGTGTACGCCAGCGAGGGGTTGTCGGAACAGGACGCAAAGATGCTCGCAGAGCGGGGGATCGGCTTCACCAACCTCGTTGCCCGTATGACACCGAAAGCGTCCGACCTGGCCACAGAAGAGTTGGTGGAGGGAGGGGAGAGGCTTGAGGCTGTCGTCGATAAGCATCGCCCTGGCGCCGTGATGTTCGCGGGCATCGGTGCGTACCGCGGCGCATTCGGGAGGAGGAAAGCGCAGCGCGGGTTGCAAAGCGGGATGATCGCGGGCGTGCCCGTGTGGGTGGTGGGGAATCCGAGCGGGCTGAACGCGCATGAGACCGTCGAATCGCTTGCGGCGAGCTACCGCGAGGTGTGGGAGGCAACGGCTTGACCCCCTGTTGCAGGAATCCCGCTATATGGACGCTATAGTCCACAGTATGGAATCTATGAATCTTGCCCAGAGCCGGCGCGCGGAAGAGCGCTCGGCGTTCGTCGCCACCCTCGGCTTCCCGTTGCTGGTGATCGCCGGCGGCGTGATCGGCTTCGCCGCGCCCGGGGTCGTTGAACCGATTTCCGGGTGGACGACGTGGCTGCTCGGCGTGGTCATGTTCGGCATGGGTCTGACGCTGACGGGCAACGACTTCGTGTTCGTGGCCAAGAAGCCTCTGCCGGTCGTGATCGGCGTGGTGGCGCAGTTCGTGATCATGCCGCTTGCTGCTGTCGCGCTGACGTGGGCGCTGCGCCTGCCGCCGGAGATCGCCGCGGGCGTGATCCTGGTCGGCTGCGCGCCGGGCGGAACCTCGTCGAATGTGGTCTCCTACCTGGCGCGCGGCGATGTCGCGTTGTCGGTGACCATGACATCGGTGTCGACGCTGCTCGCGCCGATCTTCACGCCGCTGCTCACCCTGTGGTTGGCGGGCGAGCACATGGATGTCAGCGCTGGGCCGATGGCGTGGTCGATCGTGAAGATGGTCATCCTGCCGGTCGGTCTCGGCCTGCTCGTCCGTTTGCTGGCACCGCGATTTGTCGCGGCGGTCTTGCCGGCGCTGCCGTGGGTCTCCGTGTTGGCGATCGCGGCGATCGTGGCCATCGTCGTGGCGGGCTCCCGCGACAAGCTCGCGCAGGCGGGGCTCATCGTGCTTCTCGCCGTCGTGCTGCACAACGGTCTCGGCTACATCCTCGGCTATGTCACCGGCAAGGTGACGGGCCAGCCGGAGGCATCCTCGCGCACGATGGCCGTGGAGGTCGGCATGCAGAATTCGGGTATGGCGGCCACCCTCGCCGCGGCGTATCTCAGCCCGCTGGCCGCGCTGCCGGGCGCGGTGTTCTCCGTGTGGCACAACATTTCCGGCGCGATCCTGGCGCTGCTTTTCCGCGCAAAGGACAAAAAGGAGCAGTCCGGGCAGCCAGACAAGGCGCAGGTGGAAGCGTAAGAGGAGCTATCGTCTCGGCGAAGGGCTAAGGGCACTACACTTGGCAACCATGACTGCGTACGACCTGATGGATTACAGCGACGTCCTGGAAAAGTACGACCCAGTGATGGGTCTCGAGGTGCACGTGGAGCTGTCCACGGAGACCAAGATGTTCTCCACCTCCTCGGCCCACTTCGGTGCGGAGCCGAATACCAATATCGACCCGGTGTCGCTCGGTCTGCCGGGCGCTCTGCCGGTGGTCAACGCCAAGGGCGTGGAATGGGCCATCAAGATCGGTCTGGCGCTCAATTGCAAGATCGCCGAGTCGTCCCGCTTCGCGCGCAAGAATTACTTCTACCCGGACCAGCCGAAGAACTACCAGATCTCGCAGTACGACGAACCGATCGCGTACGACGGCTACCTCGACGTCGTGCTCGACGACGGCACCGAGTGGCGCGTCGAGATCGAGCGCGCCCACATGGAGGAGGACACCGGCAAGCTGACCCACCTGGGTTCCGCGTCGGGCCGCATCTCCGGCGCGACGGCGTCTTTGGTGGACTGCAACCGCGCGGGCATCCCGCTGATCGAGATCGTGACCAAGCCGATCGTCGGCGCCGGGGAGCGCGCTCCAGAGGTCGCCCGTGCGTACGTCGGTGCGCTGCGCGAGCTGGTCAAGGCGCTCGGCGTGTCCGACGCGCGCATGGACCAGGGCTCGATGCGCTGCGATGCGAACGTCTCCCTGCGCCCCAAGGGCCAGGAGGAATTCGGCACCCGCACCGAGACGAAGAATATTAACTCGCTCAAGTCCGTCGAGCAGGCGGTGCGCTACGAGATGCAGCGCCACGCAGGTGTGCTCGAAGCCGGCGGAGAGATTGTCCAGGAGACCCGCCACTACCAGGAGACTGACGGCTCCACCTCCAAGGGCCGCCCGAAGGAGGAGGCGAGCGAGTACCGCTACTTCAACGACCCGGATCTGCCGCCGGTGATTGCGAAGCCGGAGTGGGTCGAGGAGATCCGGGCGACTCTGCCGGAGCTGCCGTGGGTGCGCCGCGCGCGCATCCAGGAGGAGTGGCAGCTGCCGGAGAAGGAATTCCGCGACCTGGTCAATGCTGGCGCGCTCGATCTCATCGTCGACACCGTCGAGGCAGGTACGACGCCGGACGAAGCCCGCGCATGGTGGGTGTCCTACATCGCCGGTAAGGCCAACGAGGCTGGCCGCGACTTGGACTCCCTCGGTGTCGAGCCCGCCGATGTGGCTCGGGTGGTGCAGCTGGTGAAGGAAGGCAAGCTGACCACCAAGCTTGGCCGTCAAGCCATTGACGGTGTCATTGCGGGTGAAGGCCGCGTGGACGAAGTCGTCGATAAGCGCGGGCTCGAGGTCGTGCGTGACGACGGGGCGATCGAAGCCGCAGTCGACGAAGCTCTCGCAGCGAACCCGGACATCGTGGAAAAGTACAAGGCCGGCAACACGAAGGTCACCGGCGCCATTGTGGGTGCGGTCATGAAGGCCACCCAGGGCAAAGCAGACCCCAAGTCAATCAACGAGATCATTGCGAAGAAGCTCGCGTAGCCGTGGAACGCTACCAGCGTCCGTACATCGGGCCTGTCGAGATTCGCGATGAGTCAGGGCGCGTAATTCCCTACGGACGTAGGTGGGAGGGTTCGCCGCCGGATGAATCCTACGAGCTGCTGACGCATCCGGAACGGTTCGCTCCGCTGCACCCTGTCGCTGACGCTCTGGTGGATTACCTCATCGCTCAATACAACGTGGCGGTAGATCACTACCCCCTGCTGGATTCTCTTCATCAACAGCCAGCTCCCACCGTGGTGCGTGCCGTGCGTTTGACACCGTTGGCACCGCAGACCGCGCCGTTGACTTTCGTCTATTCCGGTCTACCGGGCATTCATCTTCACGCCGGCGCGGTTTCCTGCTGGCCTTTCCCGTCCTGCGGTTGCGACGCCTGCGACGAGGTGTGGGACGAGGCAGCTGATCAGCTCGAGGAGATCGTACGAGACGTGGTCAGCGGGCGCTTTGCCGAGCGTTTACGACACCAGGGATCGTCATGGTGGATGGAAAGCACTAACGTCTTTTCTGACGGCGACAGCTGGGCAAGCACCCAGGTCAACCGCGAGACGCTCGCAGATGTGCAGCGCCGTATGGCAGGTGTGCCCGAGAAGTGGCGCCCCTGGCCGCGGCTGTAACTTCGGTGGCACCCAGGGTAAGGCCGACTAAACGTCGACCTCCTACCTCGTGTCGGGTTTGACCGCGGGGAACTCGCCGGTCTTGTACATCTCTTCGTAGGACTTCCAGTGAATTTCATCGCCCGGGGTCTCGGGCGCGCCGTCGTAGGCATCCGATTCCGGGTCGAGAGCGGGGACGTCGGCTAGTGCGAAGTCGCTGGAGTCATCCGCGTCGAGATCAGCTGCGACCTCTTCCTGCACGGACTGCCACAATTCTTGGTCGCCGACATGGGAGTCGGATGCCAGTTCTTCGACCTCGGCCCGTTCCTCGTGCGTGAGGTCGTCCGAGTCCGGGTCGAGCTGTGTTTCCGCTAGCTCGGCGAGGCGCTCGCGGCGCCCAGCCTCATCCTTAATGTTCTGGCGGTCGCGGAACCACGCCACACCCATGATGATCGCCAGGATGAGACCGAGGTACCCCAGGACTGGGTAGACCCATCCGACCAGGTCCGCGAAGCCGATGAAGGACAGGGCGAAACCGATGAGCACGACGATGAAGTAGTAGGGGCGGAACTTCGCCGGTTTGTCGTGGCTGAGGCGACGGCCGAGCGCGTAGAAAAGACCGACGGCAGTGTTGTAAATCATCAGGTAGATGACCACGGAGACCACGGTGCCAACAGTTGGGTGCATGGAGTCGAAGACCTTTAGCAGCGGCAGGTCCGCATCCATGACGTGCTCCATGTTGAAGAAGAGCACGAACACCAAGATCATCAGCAACACAGCGAACATGATTCCGCCGAGCAGGCCGCCCTTGCCGGCCTGCGCCGGGTTGAGGTGGGAACCGGCGAACACCAGCATCATGGAGGCGTCCATGATGAGCACCAGCGTGGCGTAGTTGAGTGCGGTGACAAGCCAGTTACCGAAGGTTCCCGAAGCGTGCTGGTTCTGCTGCGCGAGCTCGTTGATGCTGCTGAGGTTGTCCGGCATGTTCATCACGGTGATCACGAACGCGCCGAGGAGACAGATGATCAGCAGCGGGGTGATGAAGGAGATCACGTTGGTGAGCTTGTCGATGTCCAACAGGCCCGACAGCAAGAGCAAAACCACCATGATCGCGGAACCGACCCAGGTGGGGAAGCCGAACTGCTGCTCCATGTTCGAGCCGGCACCGGCCACCATGACGAAACCGATGCAGAACAAGGTGAACATTGTGGTGATGTCCATGTAGCGCGCCACCCATGGGCGCGAGACGCTGCGGAAGACCGCACTGTGGTCCTCCGCTAGGTAGTAGGACCCGAGCTGGTAGATCCAGGCACTGAAGACGGCGATGGTCACACCGGCTACGGCGGCACCCACGATGCCCCAGTAGCCGAAAGAGAGGAAGTACTGGATGACTTCTTGTCCGGAGGCGAAGCCGGCTCCGACAGTCAGACCGACAAGGGCGAGCGCCATTTTGAATGATTTCTGCATGAAAAGCCTTATTTTGAGGGAGAATTCGAGCGGTCCGAGAGTACCAGATGTCTGGCACAATTGGTGAGCATGAGTTCTTACACAGCAGACCCTGACCGCTATGCCCGCGGAGGCGAGAACTGGTTCAGGCGGTGCGGCAACTCTGGGTTGAAACTGCCGCCTGTGTCGCTGGGGTTCTGGCACAACTTCGGCGATGACAAACCGCTAGAGACGCAGCGTGCCATTATGCGCCGCGCGTTCGACCGCGGTGTGACCCACTTCGATCTGGCCAACAACTACGGTCCGCCGAACGGCTCCGCAGAGATCAACGCCGGCAGGATCCTCCGTGAGGATTTCAGCAGTCACCGCGATGAGTTGATCATCTCGTCGAAAGCTGGCTGGAACATGTGGGACGGTCCCTATGGATTCGGCGGGTCCCGCAAGTACCTCATGTCGTCGCTGGATCAGTCGCTTGAGCGTCTCGGGCTGGATTACGTGGACATCTTCTACCACCACCGCCCGGACCCGGACACGCCGCTGGAGGAGACAATGTACGCGCTGCGCGATATCGTCGCGTCTGGAAAAGCGTTGTACGTCGGCATTTCGTCCTACGGCCCTGAGCTGACAGAGGAAGCCGCTGAGTTGATGGCGGGGGAGGGGTGCCCGCTGCTTATCCATCAGCCGAGCTACAGCATCTTCAACCGCTGGGTGGAGGATGGTTTGCTCGACACGGCCGCCGAGAATGGTTTGGGCGTGATCGCGTTCTCGCCGCTGGCGCAGGGTCTACTCACCGACCGCTACCTCGACGGGATCCCGAAAGATTCCCGAGCGGCTGCGGGCAAATCCATTCGCGATGGAATGCTTTCCGAGTCCAACCTCGAGGCGGTGCGCAAGCTCAACGCTATCGCTGAGAAGCGCGGCCAGACGCTGGCACAAATGGCTATTGCTTGGGTTCTGCGCGACGAAGGCGAACGCAGCGTGACCAGTACGCTCATCGGCGCATCCAGTGTTGCGCAGCTCGACGACAACCTCGACGCGGTGAATAATCTCGCGTTCAGCGATGAGGAGCTTTCGCTTATCGACGGCATCTCCGCGACCGTCGACGGTACTTCCATCAACATCTGGGGTGGCGCTACAGCTTCGCGCACACGCGGTTAGCTTCGCGGGTTTGGGCCCAGTGCTGGCCTAGATTGAAGTGCATGACTGATTCAGGCAGCACCTCCTACCGCAAGAACCTCGAGCCCGTGAACGAGCTGGATGACTTCGGTGACGTTCCCGAGGCTCCCTCTGTGTATGACCGGACGGGCAAGGCCGCGCCCACTGAGGTGTTTCCGTCGGCACCCACGCCGCAGCCGGAAACTGAAGTGGGCGAGCCAGTGGCAGAGCCTCCTGCTGTGGAGGAGTCTGTCAGCACTGGTACCCGCGAGCCGTTGGCTCAGCCGGTCGACGTTGAAGTCAACGGCCCCGCGGCTCCGGTCGGCACGGTGCCTGCAGCTCCAGCGGTTGTAGAACCCGCGGCTGAAGCACCTGTCGGACGCGGAACGATCGATGTCGGTGTGCTGATTCTCCGTCTCGTCCTCGGTGCACTATTGATCATCTCGGGCGTGGAGACCTTCTTCCAGCTGGGCGGCAACCCAGGTCTGCCGGGGCTAGAGGAGCAGTTCGCCGGGTACAGCTATCCGGGCATCCTCGCCATCGCCTTGCCAACGCTGCAGTTGGCGGCGGGCGTGTTCCTGGTACTCGGTCTGCTCACCCCAGTCGCCGCGATGCTTGCCATCGCTGCCACTGGTTTTGAATCCCTCCACCTGATCACGGCGTCGGAGAACGGTGCGAACGCGTTCACCTGGAACCCTGCTGTGTGGCTAGCGATTGGCCTTCTGGGCATGGCTGCGTCCGTCCAGTTCACCGGACCGGGCCTTTTCAGCGTCGACTTCGGCCGCAGCTGGGCACGCCGCCCCATGACCAGTTCCTGGATCTGCGCCGCCTTCGGCGTCGCTGCGGCGTTCCTTATGTGGTGGTTCCTGTAGCGCTACCGCCAAGTAGCAGATGAAGACCGTCAACCCCATCAACCCGATGATGTTGGTGTTGAGCCACAGCGGCCACGCCCACACCTGCGCCTCGCTCTCGTCAATAATCGTGTAGCTCGGCGAGATCAGCGCACCTGCTGCAACCGCGAGTAAGACGCGCATGTTCTTCTCCCGGGCAGCGAAGATGAGCGGGAGGATGAGAATGACGCCCACCCAGTGGTGCGAAACCGCGATCGGTGCGCCCAGCGAAATGCCCAGCACCACGACTAGGAGCGCTTCGACACTGCGGCCGCGCTGCTCGAGGCGGTACGCAATGAAGATCGACAGCAAGGCGAATGTCAGCAGAATGAAAGGCGCGAGCGACTCGACGGTCCCTTCGCTGAGTAAACCGCGCGAGAGCATGCCGCCGACACCCTGGTTGGGCGGGTAGAACACGTCGCCGCCACGATCGGTGGCGAAAAACTGCTCCGTCCAGAAGTAGATGGACTCCTTCGGCCGTAGAGCGAACCCGATCAGCGCCGTGAGAGCGAAGAACCCGGCGGAGCGCGCCACAGACCACCAGTCTTTGCGCACCAGAAAAATGACACCGTACGCGGCCGGGGTGAGCTTGATCCCGGCTGCGATGCCCACGCCAATGCCGCGAATCTTCTTCGGGGTGTACCCGAGCACATCCGCTGCCACCAGCAGGATCAAGAACACATTGATCTGGCCGTAGTAGAGGTTCATGTACACGGTGTCCAGCAGCGTGGACAACCCCGTCAGCCCGATCGCCCACATCCACCATCGCTCCAGTCCGAGGCGGTGGCAGGCCATCCCGATGACGGCGAAGATGGCCAGAATGATCGCGGTGTTCCAGGCAATGTCCATCGCTACTTCGGGCAGCCAGGTCAGCGGCACGAACAGCAACGCGGCAAACGGCGGGTAGATGAAGGCGAAGCCCGAGCGGGTGGGAAAACCGTCGTAAAGCGGATCGCCGTTGACTAACGCATTGCCGGCGTCGCGGAACACACCGACGTCGAGAAGCGTCTCGTTCGCCGCCAGGTAAAAGCTGTGCCCGAGGTTGATTGCGCCGATGAGCGCGCCGAGCAGGACGAAAACTACAGGCATGCTAATCGACGCGCCGAACAGCGCCCTTGTCTGCAGACGTGGCCATCTTGCTGTACGCCCGCAGCGCCTTCGTCACGTGCCGGGTGCGAGTAGGTGTCCACGGGTTCTCCGAAGCCTCCATGGCCTGGCGGCGGCGATCCAGCTCATCCTCGTCAACATCGAGAGTCAGCTTGCGGTCACGCACAGAGATGGAAATCTGGTCACCGTTTTCAATCAAGCCGATCAATCCGCCGTGCGCGGCCTCGGGGGAGATGTGGCCGATGGACAACCCCGACGTGCCGCCGGAGAAGCGGCCGTCGGTGATCAGCGCGCACTTCTTGCCCAAGCCAGCGCCCTTGAGGAAGGACGTCGGGTGGAGCATTTCCTGCATGCCGGGGCCACCCGCCGGACCCTCGTAGCGGATCACCACGACTTCACCCGGCTGAACCTCGCGGGACAGGATCATTGAGACGGCCTGTTCCTGCGAGTCAACGACACGGGCGGGGCCGGAGAACTCCCAGAGTTCCTCCTCCACGCCAGCGGTCTTCAAAACCGCCCCGTCCTCCGCGAGATTGCCGCGCAGGACCACCAGTCCGCCATCAGCGCTGAAGGGGTGGTCGAAGTCGTGGATGACGCCATTGACCGAGTCGGTGTCCAGTTCGTCCCAGCGGTTGGACTGGGAGAACGCTTCGGTGGAGCGCACACCGCCGGGGGCAGCGAGGAAGAGTTCCTTAGCTTCGTCGGTCGCTTTGCCGCCGCGGATATCCCAGTCGTCGAGCCAGTCCTGCAGGTTCTCATAAACGACAGAGCGAACGTCGGTGTGCAATTTGCCGGCGCGGTTGAGCTCACCCAAGATGGCGGGGATGCCGCCTGCACGGTGGACATCTTCCATGTGTGCGGTGCCGTTCGGGGCGACCTTCGAGATGCAGGGAATCTCGTGCGACAACTCGTCGATGTCCTTGAGGTCGAAGTTGACCTCGCCCTCCTGAGCAGCGGCCAAGGTGTGCAGGATGGTGTTGGAGGAGCCACCCATAGCCATGTCCAGTGCCATGGCGTTGCGGAAAGCATCGCGGTTAGCAATGCTGCGCGGCAGCACCGACTCATCGCCCTCGCCGTAGTACTGACGGGTGATGTCCATGATCGTGCGGCCGGCGCGTTCGAAGAGCTGGCGGCGGGCAGTGTGCGTGGCCAAGGTGCTGCCGTTGCCCGGCAGGGACAGGCCGAGAGCCTCGGTCAGGCAGTTCATCGAGTTCGCGGTGAACATGCCCGAACAAGAACCGCAGGTGGGACAAGCGGACTCCACGATGCGGTCCAAGTCCTCATCGGAGATGTCGTCGTTCGCCGAATAGGAGATCGCGTCAACAAGGTTGGTCTTCTTGCCGGACTGCGCCACGCCGTCAATGACGACAGCCTTACCGGCCTCCATCGGGCCGCCGGAGACGAACACGGCGGGTATGTTCAAACGCATGGCGGCGTTGAGCATGCCTGGGGTGATCTTGTCGCAGTTGGAAATGCACACCATCGCATCGACAGTGTGGGCGTTGACCATGTACTCCACGGAGTCGGAGATGATCTCGCGGCTGGGCAGAGAGTAGAGCATGCCGCCGTGGCCCATGGCAATCCCGTCGTCCACCGCGATGGTGTTGAATTCCTTGGGCACACCGCCAGCTTCACGCACGGCCTCCGCGACGATGTCGCCGACGTTCTTCAGGTGCACATGCCCGGGCACAAACTGGGTATAAGAGTTCACAATGGCCACGATGGGGCGGCCGAACTCGTTGTCCTTCGTGCCTGTGGCCTTCCACAGAGCACGGGCACCGGCGGCCTGACGGCCAGCGGTGGTGACCCGAGAACGAAGGGGGATCGCGTGAGACACGTGCTTGCTCCTTTAGCTGTCGTGTGCGTTGTCTCGGCGCTCGTATTCCTCTTTCGAGATGAGCATCGAGTTGCCTTCCTGGTCTGTAACTTCGACCATCCCGTCTGCGGCTTCAGCGGCTTCGGTGATCACGTCGGTGATCCGTCCGCCGGAGGCCTCTGACAGTGCGGGCAGTGAGTTGAACGTTACTCCTGGCATGGCGTACTGGCTGCCGTCGGCCACAGTTGCTTTCGCACCGGCACCTTCGAAACTGACACCCTCCAAATCGTCCCAGTCGATGGAGACGTTCTTCCTGAATAGGTACGTCAACTCCAGCCCGTGGTCACTGACATGAGTCTTGGCGGTGAACACCCACGCCAAGAACAGAATGGGGAAGATGAGCAGCCAGCCCAGGTACTGCGGTGCCCAAGAAATGCCGATGAGAGCGATACCCATGATGAGCCCGACCGCGAGCACGTGGGTGCGTTCGGGTGTGAAGGTGCGGCCTTCGGAAGTCATGGGAGACATGCTATCGAATGCCCCGGACACTCTCTAAAACACAGCCAAGTACCGGTAGGGTCAGCTAGTTTTGCGTCTGCTCGGTCTGCTCTGCCTCTTGCGGAGCGCCCGTCGGCTGGGACGGGGCTTCGCTGGGCTGCTGCTGAGTGGGCTGCTGCGCGGGTGTCGTGGCCGGCTGTTGCTCCGGCTGTTGCTGGTTCTGCCGTTGTTGCTGCTGCTCCGACGTCGGCGCCTGGGTCTGCTCGGTTGCCGGTGTCTGCTCCGTAGTCGGCGGCTGCTTCGTTTCAGTCGGCGTTGTTGATTCTTCCGGCACAGTTGATGTCGGGTTCACCCGTGGCGGGGCGAGAACACCGGATCGCGCTTCGCTATCTTCGGCAGCGGACATGGTCAACCCGCGGAAGATGAGCAGCACGATGAAGGCTGTGATGAGCGCTCCGGTGGACGCGCGGACGCGTCCGCCGAGTGTGCCAAGCGCGTGCCTGCGTTGAGTCTGATCTTGGGCAGCTGGGTCGTTGTCTGCCTCCGGAATCTCCGTGTCACCGGCGGTGATGCCGGTTCGGTTCGCGGGGATCACTGTCGTGTGAGCCTCTTCAGCGCCTTCGAGGCCCCAGTCCGAGGCGTAGCGTTTCGACGCGAATGCGGGTGCGAAGGCGGACGTCTTTGGGTTGTCAGGGTCATCCGTGGTCTCGCCGCTGACGGGGGTAGCTGAACCGTACTCATCGAAGAACTCTTCGAGAACATAGACGTTGATGGCTCGCTCGATGGGGAACTGGTCGCCAGGGGAGCAGCGGATCATATACCGGATGTCCAGTGTCCACGGCATTCCCACAGTCGTGGGAGCGTTCAAGTTCAAACCCGGTTGGGAGAGCAGTTCGCCCCGGATGAGCGGTTCGATCTCCGGGTCGGCGATGGCGCGGCGGGCGGCGCTGTCGGCGCGTGCGATGACTTCCTCGGTGTCGCGCGAACCCAGCAGCGGGACCGGGACGACGACTAGCGCCCGCGACCAGTGGTTGGAATTGTTAATGCACACCTGGGCGGCGGAGTTCGGGATGGTCACCGTGTACTCCTCCAGCGTGCGCACCTGCGTGGAGCGCATGGTGATCTGGATGACGGTGCCCGTGAGATCCACGCCGTTGCCCTGGAAGGTGACGAGGTCGCCCACGCCGTACTGTTTCTCGGACAGGATGAAGAACCCTGCGACGAAGTCGGCGATGATCTGCTGCGAGCCGAAACCGACAGCGGCGGAGATCACGGTGGCGGGGATGGCAGCGCCGGCGAGCGAGAACCCGATCTGCTGCAAGAGGAAAACCAGGATGAGGAAGTAGGCGATGATCTGGATGATGTAAATGCCTACTCCGGCAATTGCCAGCGAGGACTTGCCCTCGTCTTCGTCCTGGGAAGCTTGGATCCGCTTCTCGACGATCCGGTTTGCCAAACGCCCTGCACGCGGCACGAGCATCGCGAGGATGATCAGGAGCGCAAGGTTGATGCCTGTGTCGGCGATCCAGCTCCACACCTGGTTGAAAATTAGTTGAAACGGCATAGCAGTTTTAACCCTATCCCGTTATTGCCTATAGAGACCTGGGAGATGTGTATGATCTAGGCATGTTCACATTCGACCTAGTGGTAGTACCAGCGCGGCGCTCGGCCTACGCGTGAAGTACGTCACTGCCTGAGGTCGGAAACGACAAGCGCCCCCGCTAATCTAAAGCGGGGGTTTTGTTCTGGTAGACACCGCACAACTCATAAAGGAGTTCGAGAAAAGTGGCAGCGTCACAAAGCAAACAGTCGGAGAGGATGACGGGAGCGGAAGCGATCGTCCGCAGTCTCGAAGAGCTCGGCACTGAAGTCATCTTCGGTATCCCGGGCGGAGCAGTGCTGCCGCTGTACGAGGCTTTGTTCTCCGCTGAGAAACTGCGCCACGTTTTGGTGCGGCACGAACAGGGCGCGGGTCACGCCGCAGAAGGTTACGCCTGGGCATCCGGCAAGGTCGGTGTGTGCCTGGCCACGTCAGGACCGGGTGCCACCAACCTCGTCACCGCGCTGGCGGACGCGTACCTGGACTCCGTGCCGCTTGTCGCCATCACCGGTCAGGTCGGTTCCTCGCTGTTGGGCACCGACGCCTTCCAGGAGGCGGACATCCGCGGGATCACCATGCCGATCACCAAGCACAACATCATGGTGAGCCACCCGGACGAGATCCCGGGTGCGCTCGCCGAAGCGTTCCACCTCGCCAGCACCGGCCGCCCGGGCCCGGTCCTGGTCGACTTTCCGAAGGACGTGCAGAACGCGGAGCTCGACTTTGCCTGGCCCCCGGCTGTGGACCTGCCGGGCTACAAGCCCACGACAAAGCCGCACTCGCGCCAGATCACCCAGGCGGCGAAGCTGATCGCCGAGGCGAAGAAGCCGGTGATCTATGCCGGCGGCGGCATCATCAAGGCGGGCGCACACAAGGAGCTGCGCGAATTCGCCGAACTGACCGGCGTCCCGGTTGTCACCACGCTCATGGCTCTCGGGGCTTTCCCGTCCCACCATGAGCTGTTCATGGGAATGCCGGGCATGCACGGCACCGTTCCGGCGGTAGCCGCGCTGCAGAAGGCTGACCTGCTCATCACTATCGGCGCGCGTTTCGACGACCGTGTGACCGGCGACCCGGACCGCTTCGCTCCCGACGCGCAGGTCATCCACGCCGATGTGGACCCGGCCGAAATCGGCAAAATCCGGGCTGTGGACGTGCCTATCGTGGGCGATGCCCGCCAGGTGCTCTCCGAGTTCACGGATGTCTTCAAGAAATCGAAGAAGATTTCCGCTCCGAAGATCGACGAGTGGAAGGGTTACCTGGGCGACATGAAGCAGCGCTTCCCGCGCGGATACGACCCGCAGTCGGACGGGTCTCTGTCCCCGCAGTACGTCATTGAGACTTTGTCCAAGGAAGTCGGGCCCGAAGCCATCTACGTTGCTGGTGTGGGCCAGCACCAGATGTGGGCTGCCCAGTTCATCGACTTCGAGCACCCGCGGACCTGGCTCAACTCCGGTGGCCTGGGCACCATGGGCTTTTCTGTTCCGGCAGCGCTCGGTGCGAAAGCCGCGTGCCCGGACAAGGAAGTCTGGGCGATCGACGGTGACGGTTGTTTCCAGATGACCAACCAGGAGATCACCACTGCGGCGGTGGAGGGCTTCCCGTTCAAGGTCGCCCTGATCAACAACGGCAACCTGGGCATGGTCCGTCAGTGGCAAACGCTGTTCTACGAGGGCCACTACTCCCACACGAAGCTGCACCAGGACACCACGTACGTGCCGGATTTCCTGGGTCTCGCGTCTGCGCTCGGTGCTGAAGCGATCCGTGTGATCACGGAGGATGAGGTGCTGCCCGCGATCCAGCGCGCCCGCGAGATCAATGACCGTCCGGTGGTCATCGACTTTGTGGTGGGCGAGGACGCTCAGGTGTGGCCGATGATTTCCGCCGGTAGCTCGAACTCTGAGATCCAGTACGCGCGTGATCTGCGCCCGCTTTTCGACGAAGAAATCTCCGCCGGTGAATCACCCGCCGACATCCACGAAACCGTGCAAGAAGTGAACGAGGAGAACTAGCAATGACTACCAACGATCTTTATGACGATGTGACCCGCAGCGTCCTGTCTGTGCTGGTTCAGGATGTCGACGGAATCATCACCCGCGTCACCGCCATGTTCACCCGCCGCGGCTTCAACCTGGTCTCCTTGGCCACAGCCAAGACGGAGACTGAGGGGATCAACCGCATCACGGTGGTTGTGGACGCCTCCGAACATGCCGTGGAGCAGATCACGAAGCAGCTGCACAAGCTGATCCACGTGATCAAGGTGATCCGCCTGGAAGAGGACAAGTTCATCGCGCGCTCCCTGATGCTGGTGAAGGTCAACGCGAACAACAGCAACCGACCGCAGGTTGTCGATGCCGCAAATATTTTCCGCGCCCGCGTGGTGGATGTGTCGCCGGATTCGGTGGTCATCGAGGCGACCGGTACGTCGAGCAAGCTGAAGGCTCTGCTTGAGGTGCTCGAGCCCTTCGGTATCCGCGAACTGGTTCAGTCTGGACGTGTTGCGCTCAACCGCGGCGCGAAGACGCTGGCACCCTCTAAGTAAATTTGAAACGCCCCTCCCGTATAGTGGGATAGGCACATATCCCGACGAAAGGTTTCTCACCATGGCTATTGAGGTCTTCTACGACGACGATGCCGATCTGTCCATCATCCAGGGTCGCAAGGTCGCCATCATCGGCTACGGCTCCCAGGGTCACGCGCACGCTCAGAACCTGCGCGAGTCTGGTGTCGAGGTCGTCATCGGTCTGCGCGACGGCTCCAAGTCCGCTGATAAGGCAAAGGAAGCTGGTTTCGAGGTCAAGTCCAACGCGGACGCAGCTGCTTGGGCTGACGTCATCATGCTGCTGGCCCCTGACACCTCCCAGGCTGAGATCTTCAAAAACGACATTGAGCCGAACCTCAATGAGGGTGACGCTTTGTTCTTCGGCCATGGCTTGAACATTCACTTCAAACTCATCGAGCCGGCAGAGAACATCACCATCGGCATGGTCGCGCCGAAGGGCCCGGGTCACCTGGTCCGCCGCACCTTCGTCGACGGCAAGGGCGTGCCCTGCCTGATCGCCGTCGAGCAGGACCCGAACGGCAACGGCCGTGAGCTTGCCCTGTCGTACGCAGCCGCGATTGGTGGCGCACGTGCGGGCGTCATCCCGACCACCTTCGAGGCTGAGACCGTCACCGACCTCTTCGGCGAGCAGGCTGTGCTGTGTGGTGGCCTGGAGGAGCTGATCATGAACGGCTTCGACGTCCTGACCGAGGCTGGCTACGAGCCGGAGATGGCGTACTTCGAGTGCCTGCACGAACTGAAGCTGATCGTTGATCTGATCTACGAAGGCGGCATCGGAAACATGAACTACTCCGTTTCGGACACTGCCGAGTTCGGCGGCTACCTCTCCGGCCCGCGCGTCGTGGACGAGGGGGCTAAGGACCGTATGCGTGAGGTGCTCAAGGACATCCAGTCCGGCGAATTCACCCGCCGCCTTGTCGCCAACGTCGACGGCGGCAATAAGGAGCTCGAGGGCCTGCGCGACCAGATCGCACAGCACCCGATCGAGACGACCGGCGCTAAGCTGCGCGACATGATGAGCTGGGTCAAGAACCCCCTGACAGACACGGCGCAGTAAATCGCTTCTCGACGACAATGAGCTCCCCGGTAGGGGAGCTCATATTTGTTTGTCAGTTTTCTTTGGGTTTCAGATACGACAACGCCCCGCTCCCCAACGACAGGGGAGCGGGGCAGAAGCCTTTCGCGCTTAGTTGGTGGCGTTCTCTACGGCGTCACCGGCAGCGTCCTCAGCCTCATCAGCAGCGTCGCCTGCGGTGTCGGCAGCGTCACCAGCGGCATCGCCAGCGCTATCAGCAGCGTCGCCTGCGGCGTCACCAGCATCGCCGGCAGCGTCCTCAGCACCCTCAGCCGGGCTAGCCTCGCCAGCCGGAGCCTCGGTGGTGGTCTCGTCGACGGTGGTGGTGCCAGCGGTGGTGGTGGACGGGTCAGCGTCGCCCTCGTCGCCGTTGCCGGAAACCAGAGCGTAGATCAGCCAGCCGAGCAGCAGCAGGGCGAGCAGACCCAGCAGCCACTTCCACCAGTTGCCGCCGCCGTTCTCGGTCTCCTGAGCGGCGGTGGAGCCACCGGTCGTGGTCGCCGGACGGTTTGCCGCAGCGGTGGTCTCGGTGCGGGCGGTGTTCTCCTCGTCCGGGACGATGCGGGACTCGCTGACGCGGGTTTCGTCGATCGGCTCGCCGCGGCCGATGCGGTCCTCAGCGTTACCGATGCGCTCGGTCGGCAGGTTGTTCGCGTCGTGCGGCAGCTTGTTCGGGTCGTTCGGGTTCAGGTTCGGGTTCTTGGAGGTCATCTCGACACCTTTCTAAATAACGCATCTCGTAACTTACAAGTAACCAAGGTAACAACTTTTCCGGTGACGTGACGGGAAGGGGTGAAACAAGTTGGGGATGGGTCACCTAGATTCATGAGTTTACTCCCAGGTGAGGCACAGTTTTCGTCGATTTCCAGTTTTCAATAGAGTTTGAATAAGAGCCAAAATGTCATAAAGTGGTGACCGTGAGGGAACACAAGCACGACCATGGACACCATGGGCATGGTCACCAGCACCATGATTCCGCGCCCATGTGGGCGCTTGCGGTCGCGCTTGGGATCACCGCGATTGTGTTCCTCGCGGAACTTGCCGGCGGCTGGCTGTCCGGGTCCATGGCGTTGCTCGCAGACGCGATGCACATGCTGTCGGATGCCACCGGTCTCATCATCGCACTCATCGCAGTGCTGATTGGCCGGCGGAAAGTCTCCGCGTACGCGACCTTCGGATACCGCCGGGTGGAGGTGCTCGCGGCGGCACTGAACGCCGTCACCGTTGTGGTCATCTCCATCGGGATCGTTGTGGGGGCGGTGCGCCGTCTGGGCAGTGGGGAAGAGGTGCACACGGCCACCATGATCACAGTGGCATTCGTGGGTCTGGTGGCCAACATCCTTTCGGCGGCAGTGCTCTATTCCCAGCGGAAGCACTCCATCAACGTGGAGGGTGCGTTCCTTCACGTGATGGTGGACTTGCTCGGATCAGTCGCGGTCATCGTGGCGGGTCTGGTCATTGCCTTCACGGGGTTTCAAGCTGCAGATGTCATTGCGTCCCTTTTGATTGCAGGGATGGTGCTCCCGCGGGCGTGGGAGCTGCTCAAGACGTCGATAAGCGTGCTGCTGGAACGAGTGCCAGCGCACATTGACCCTGCTGAAGTCGAGGCCGCACTGTTGTCGATTGACCATGTGGAGGGCATTCATGACCTGCACCTGTGGTCAATGAGTGGGAACAACGTGCTGTGCACTGTTCACCTCATCACACGCGGCGATCAGGGGGTGCTGCTTGACCGTGCGCAGGCGCGTCTGCGCGAATTCGGGATCGACCACGCCACCATTCAGCTTGAGGGGCCTGAGCACTCAGCTCACGAGGTATTCTGCGCCCCTCATGAACACGCGCAGTGATCTAGAGTTGTGGTCATGGGGTTTACCACGCCGAGCTACTCCTTGACCGACCTGTTTGCGCGCATTGATCGTGGCGAACTGCAGATTCCTGACTTTCAGCACACATATCTGTGGGATGTGGATCGCACGCGCACCTTGATTTCCTCTGTGCTGCGCGGATACCCGGTGGGCACCTTGCTGGCGTTGGATACCCGCAATGAGCCGATGCGCTTCAAACCGCGCACGCTTCCTGGGGCGCCGGAGACAGACAACGAGCCGGGGCTTCTGCTTCTCGACGGCCAACAGCGCCTCGCCTCTCTCTACCTTGCCCTGCAAGGTGACGGTCGTCTGGAGGTGCTGGATTTCCGTCAGCGCCGGATCCATCGCCGCTACTTCGTTGATGTGCGTGCGGCGGTACGGGCTGAGCCAATACCAGAGGAGGCCATTTTCGCCGTGGATGATGAGGGAGTGATTCGCTCCCACTTCGGTCCGGACATTCCCGGCGGCATCACTGACCGCCAGACGATGGTGGACAATTACGTCGTGCCGGTGTCGGCGCTGCTGTGGGAGGAGGGAAATGATCTCCTGTTCGATATGGCGGCCAATGCGGAGGATCCGTCGTTACGCGAAGATGTGAAAGCTTTCCACCGCAGCATTGTCCGTCCGCTGGCCGCTTACGACTTGCCGATGACCCGTCTTGAACGCGGCACATCCCAAATCGGTGTCGGGCAGATTTTCGCGCAGGCGAACTCCCAGGGCGTGTCGATGGACGTGTTCGAGCTGCTCACTGCAGTGTTCGCGCTGGAGAGCCCGGACTTCTCACTGGCAGCTCACTGGGAGGAGTGCGAGGGGGTGCTGCACCAATACCCAGCGCTGCGATCGGTGACGCGCGTGCGTTTCCTGCGCGGTGTTTCGCTGCTGGTATCCGGCATGAACGGTTTCGCGCGCGGTCACCGCGGTGACATTCTCAACCTGAAACTGGATGAGTACCTGTGGGCCTCCCGCGATCTGCTCGCCGCGTTCGAGCGCGCTGCGCAGTTCCTTTCGGACCGTTGCATCTTCAGCGTCGACCAAGTGCCCTATAACGGCCAATTGGTGCCGCTGGCTGTGATTCTCGCGCGCCTGTCCTACGAAGACGGTTGCCTGGACAATCCGGCGACGTGGGACCGCATTAACCAGTGGTACTGGAGCGGGGTGTTCGGAGAACTGTACGGAGCGCACTCGCCGTCGATACGCGCGGGCTCGGACGTGGACCAGGTCACCCCATGGGCGAAGGGCGAGACCGAGGTTGTGCCCAAGACGGTTCAGGATGCAGAGTTCGTCGAATCCCGTCTCATCACCGCTGACGAAGACTCGGGCGTCTACCGCGGTCTTTTCTCACTCCTCATGGCGCGCGGTGCGAGGGACTGGCGCACGGGCAAGCTTTTCGACGGAACCACCGTCGCCGAACTTCAACCTGGCTTCTACCAAGTTTTCCCGCCCGGTTTCTGCCGCGTGCACAATGTCGATCCGCAATTGGCGGCCTCCGTGCTCAACCGCACACCGCTGGGTAAGCGGACAGAAAGCGTCATGGAGGGCAATGACCCGAAGCGTTACCTGTCCCGGCTACAGTCCAAAGCCATCATGGAAGATGACGAATTTGATGCGCTGCTAGCCACCCACGAGATTGAGCCGGAGTACCTGCTCACGTCGAACTGGCAGGCGTTTTTCGCGGACCGCCACGAGCGGTTCCTGGGCATGATCGAGTACGCCATGAACAAGCCGGCGCAGCGAGACCGCGTATGAAGCTACGTCGCAGCCTCGCTGTCTTCGGCTCGTGCATTGTGCTCGCCGGCTGCACATCCGAGAGTCCTGGCCCTGAGGCGGACACGTCCACCGCTGGCAGCACGAGCAGCACAAGCAACACGGCAAACAAGGACCCCGAACTCCAGGAAGCCCGCACTGTGAATTCTTCCCGCCACGTGGCGGAGCAATTTGAGGGCCATCCCGTCGTGCTCGACGATCCGCATGGGTTCGCAGCGACCGAATTGTTCTTCGAATCCTCCGAGATTCTGATTCTCTCGGACGGGGACATGCATTCGCAGCTGCGCGCGGCATCCGTGGCTGCGGTCGCACATGCCCCGATGGTCATTTACGACAGCGACCACCACAATCAGGTCATTCAGGAAATTGAGCGACTCGGCGCGCACACTATCTTCGCGGTGGGTTATGTTCCGGTGCTCAACTACACGGAGGATCTCGTGATCGTGCGTGACCCGGGCGGGCTGGAGGCGCTTGAGCAAGCGACGTCTTTAAAATTCACCGAACACGTCGTGGAATCGCCAGACGATGCCGCTGTGGCGGTGGCGGACCTCAACGCCTCTGAACCCACGTGGCTGCGCGCGGGATTCCCCGGGGAGCAGAAGGTTCCGGAGAACGCGGAAAGCGGGACGGTGCCTCTTCAGTCGCGGCTGGATGCAGAGATGGCGCCGCAGGTCATCGCACTGGACAGCGCTTCTGTTCCGGCGATCGCTACTGCCCGGGCCTACGGAGCAGCGGTGACCGTGGTGCCGGATCCGGATCCCCGGGCCGCACGGGAAACCCTGCTTGCCACAGCCGGTTTGGCGGACAAACCCTTAGTCGCCCTCGGGCGTGACTTTGGAACGGGAGAGGATCTGGCAGACCGCATCGCGGAAGCGGAAGCGGGGGCGCTAAACTAACCAGCGCTGCTGATATCCCGTTTCCAAGGAGAGTACCCACCGTGTCTAAGCCCGTCGTTCTCATCGCCGACAAGCTCGCCCAGTCCACTGTTGATGCCCTCGGAGACGCAGTAGAGGTGCGGTGGGTTGATGGCCCGAACCGTGCGGAACTGCTCGCAGCTGTGCCCGAGGCTGAGGCTCTTCTCGTGCGTTCTGCAACGACTGTGGACCGTGAGGTTCTCGAGGCTGCTCCGAACCTACGCATCGTGGGCCGCGCTGGTGTCGGCCTGGACAACGTCGACGTGCCGACGGCCACGGAGCGCGGCGTGATGGTCGTCAACGCACCGACCTCGAACATTCACTCTGCTTGCGAGCACGCAATCGCGTTGCTGCTGTCCACTGCCCGCCAGATCCCGGCGGCCGACAAGACCCTGCGCGACGGTGAGTGGAAACGTTCTTCCTTCAAGGGCGTGGAGATCTTCGGAAAGACCGTCGGCATCGTCGGCTTCGGCCACATCGGTCAGCTGTTCGCGCAGCGTCTGGCCGCCTTTGACACTGAGATCATTGCGTATGACCCGTACGCGAACCCGACGCGTGCCGCGCAGCTCGGTGTTGAGCTGGTCGAGTTGGATGAGCTGGTCTCCCGTGCAGACTTCGTGACCATTCACCTGCCCAAGACGAAGGAAACGCAGGGCATGTTCAATGCTGAGCTGCTGGCAAAGGCGAAGGAAGGCCAGATCATTGTCAACGCGGCCCGCGGCGGGCTTGTCGACGAGCACGCGCTTGCCGACGCGATCACAAACGGCCCGATTCGCGGTGCAGGTTTCGATGTCTATGCCAGCGAGCCGTGCACCGACTCCCCGCTGTTTGAGCTGGAGGAGGTCGTGGTGACCCCGCACCTGGGAGCGTCGACTGCGGAGGCACAGGACCGCGCTGGCACTGATGTCGCAGACTCTGTGCTCAAGGCTCTCGCGGGCGAATTCGTCCCGGACGCGGTCAACATCATTGGTGGCGCGGTGAACGAAGAAGTGGCTGTGTGGCTCGATCTGTCCCGCAAGCTCGGTCTGCTGGCTGGCAAGCTTCTCGACGACGCACCGGTCTCCCTCAAGGTCACCGCCCGCGGCGAGCTGTCCCACGAGGATCCGGCCACGTTGGCGCTGTCTGCCGAGCGCGGTCTGTTCTCCGGCATCGTTGAAGAGCCCGTGACCTTTGTCAACGCCCCGGCCATTGCGGAGGCCCGTGGCCTGAACGTCGAATCCGGTGTTGCTTCCGAATCCCGCGGCCACCGTTCCTCCCTGGAGGTTCAGCTCGTGTCCGCCTCCGGTGACACCGCCACCGTCGAAGGGGCGCTTACGGGTCTGGAGCACGTGGAAAAGATCGTCCGGATCAACGGCCGCGGTGTGGACATGCGCGCAGAGGGCCGCAACCTGTTCCTGTCCTACACCGACCAGCCGGGCGCCCTGGGCAAGGTCGGTTCCCAGCTGGGCCAGCACGACATCAACATTGAAGCTGCGGCGCTGACACAGTCCGTCAAGGGTGACGGTGCCTTCCTGATCCTGCGTGTGGAGTCCGAGGTGCCTGCTGATCTTGAAGCTTCCGTCGCGAAGTCCATCGAAGCGGACTGCTTCCAGCTGGTGCTCGACTAGCTCATGCGCGTATATATTCGTGGCTGATTAGGTCATCTCGCTCGACCGATATGCTCCAGCGAAAGAAACTTATCCCGGATGTGAATTAATCCGGGATTTTTTCTGCGCCCGTCTCCGCGCATATGCGAGTATTTACGCACTTCATTTTCTTAGCCTAATTAAGGGGGCGAACTTGACCACCGCAGTTGAACGCGACGAGTCGCAAGCGGGCGCAGTGCCGCGCGAAAGGCTCGAAATCACCACGACACCCGACGGGAAAGAGCACGTCGTCGGCGTGACGCCGAAGAAAGCCATCGGCGCCGTCGAGCGTGTCATCATTGGTTTCGCGGCAGTGCTTGCCGCGCTCGGCTGGGGCGCGATCGCGTTGCACCGCGGCGAGACCATCAATTCGGTGTGGCTCGTGCTCGCCGCCATTGGCACATACATCATCGGGTTCAGCCTGTATGCCCGTCTCGTCGAGTACAAGGTGGTCAAGCCGCGGAATACCCGGGCGACACCGGCCGAGTATGTCAATGACGGTTCTGATTTCGTTCCCACCGACCGCCGCGTGCTCTTCGGCCACCACTTCGCCGCGATCGCCGGCGCCGGCCCTCTCGTCGGCCCGGTCATGGCCGCGCAGATGGGGTACCTGCCCAGCACGCTCTGGATCATCATCGGCGTCGTGCTTGCCGGCGCGGTGCAGGACTACCTCGTTCTCGCCGTGTCCCAGCGCCGCCGCGGCCGCTCCCTGGGGCAGATGCTCAAAGAGGAAGTCGGCCAGGTCGGCGGCGTCGCCGGCAGCATCGCCACCATGGTCATCATGGTGATCATCATCGCCGTGCTGGGCCTGGTCGTGGTCAACGCCCTGGCGGAGTCTCCGTGGGGTGTGTTCTCCATCGCGATGACCATCCCGATCGCCTTGTTCATGGGGGTGTACGGCCGTTTCCTTCGTCCGGGCCGTGTTGCGGAGGTCTCCGCCATCGGCGTGGTGCTGCTCATGGCGGCGATTCTCGGCGGCGGGTACGTCGCGGAGACCTCCTGGGGCGCGGAACTGTTCACCCTGTCCAAGGCCACGCTGGCAGTCTGCATCCTGATCTACGGTGTGGTCGCCTCCATCTTGCCGGTGTGGTTGCTGCTCGCCCCGCGCGATTATCTGTCCACCTTCATGAAGATCGGCGTGATTGTCATGCTGGCGCTGGCGATCCTCATCGACAGGCCCGAGGTTCACATGCCGGCGATCACATCCTTCGGCCTAGAGGGCGGCGGCCCGGTATTCTCCGGCAACCTGTTCCCGTTCCTGTTCATCACCATCGCCTGCGGCGCGCTCTCTGGTTTCCACGCACTGATTTCTTCCGGCACCACCCCGAAGCTGCTGGAGAAAGAGACGCACGCACGCGCGATCGGGTACGGCGGCATGCTCATGGAGTCTTTCGTGGCCATCATGGCGCTGATCACCGCTGTGGTGCTCGATCGGCACATCTACTTCGCCATCAACTCCCCGAAGGCAAAAACCGGCGGGGAAGAAGCTACCGCGGCTGAATTCGTTAACAGCCTGAACATCCCGGGGCAGGGAGTCTCCGCAGAGCAGCTGACGGCCCTCGCCGAGGCAGTGGGGGAACCGAGCATCGTGTCCCGCACCGGCGGCGCACCGACCTTCGCCATCGGCATGTCCGAGATCATGACCAATATCTTCAGCCACCCGGGCATGCAGGCATTCTGGTACCACTTCGCCATCATGTTTGAGGGCCTGTTCATCCTTACCGCCATTGATGCCGGCACCCGCGTCGCCCGCTTCATGATGGGCGACATCATCGGCAATGTCTCTGGCCTGGAGAAGTTCAAGGACCCGTCCTGGCGCGTGGGCAGCTGGGTGTCCACCGTTCTCGTCTGCGGTATGTGGGGCGCGATCCTGGTCATGGGTGTGACCGACCCGCTCGGCGGCATCAACGTGCTCTTTCCGCTGTTCGGCATAGCCAACCAGCTGCTGGCGGCGATCGCGCTGTGCCTTGTCACCGCGATCGTGTTCAAGAAGGGGCTGTTCAGGTGGGCGTGGATCCCGATGGTTCCGCTGGTGTGGGACCTGATCATCACCATGACGGCGAGCTGGCAGAAGATCTTCAGCGACGATCCTGCGATCGGCTACTTCGCGCAGCACTCGAAGTACAAGGATGCGCGCAACCAGGGCCTGGAGACATTCCAGGCGGCGGGCAGCCCGGAGGAGATCGACATTGTCGTGCGGAACACGATGATTCAGGGCATTTTGTCCATCTTCTTCGCAGTGTTGGTGATTGTCGTGGTCGTGGCGACGGTGGTGGCGTGCGTGCGTGCGGTGCAGGCCCACAAACGCGGAGAAGAGATCGAGACCAACGAGGAACCCGATGTCTCGTCCACCCTGTTCGCCCCGCGCGGGATGCTCGCCACGGCGGAGGAGAAAGCAGTGGCGAAGGAGTACGGGCTCGAATTGAATTCACCGGCGGAAGCGGGGCATTAATGGGTGCTATCGCACATGGTGCCGTCTCGGCATTCAAGTGGACGAGTTGGTACATCAAGGAGCTGATGGGCGATAACGACTACGCGAAGTATTGTGCGCATCAGCGCGCCCACCACCCGGACGCAGAATTGATGACGGAACGGGAGTTCTGGAAGACGCGGTGGGCACACCAAGAGGCGAATCCGGGGAGCCGTTGTTGTTAAGCTGAGCTGCATGAAAGTTGCGGTTATTGCAGGGGACGGCATTGGTCCCGAGGTGATGGAAGAAGGTCTCAGAGTTCTGCGCGCGGTGCGCGGAGACGTGGAGCTCACCGAGTACGACCTCGGCGCTCTCCGCTACCTGCGCAACGGCGAGCTGCTGACCGATGAGGACTTGGACAGCTTGCGGGAGCACGACGCGATCTTGCTCGGTGCGATTGGCGACCCAGACCGCGTTCCGGCAGGCGTGTTGGAGCGCGGTTTGCTGTTGCCGCTGCGCTTCAAACTGGACCATTTTGTCAACCTTCGCCCATCGAAGCTGTACCCGACGGCGGTGAGCCCGTTGGCTAACCCTGGGGATATCGACTTTGTCGTTGTGCGCGAAGGAACAGAGGGCCTGTACTGCGGAAACGGCGGCACCCTGCGCCAGGGCACCCCCGCGGAGGTTGCCAGCGAGGTCTCCCAAAACACCCGCTACGGTGTGGAGCGCCTTGTCCGCCACGGTTTCGAGACCGCCATGGAGCGACGCAAGAAGCTCACTCTCGTGCACAAGACGAACGTGCTCACCAACGCCGGTGCGCTATGGCAGAACACCGTCAACGATGTCGCCCGCGAGTACCCGGAGGTGAACGTCGATTACAACCACATCGATGCCGCGACGATCTACATGGTCACCGACCCGTCGCGCTATGACGTGATTGTCACCGACAATCTCTTCGGCGATATCCTCACCGATCTTGCTGGTGCTGTCGCCGGTGGTGTTGGTTTGGCGTGCTCGGGCAACATCGATGCTTCCCGCACCAACCCCTCCATGTTCGAGCCGGTCCACGGATCCGCACCGGATATTGCGGGCAAAGGCATCGCGGATCCGACCGCGATGATTCTCTCCGTCGCCATGATGCTGCGCTGGCTTGATGATGAAGATGGAGCCTCCCGTATCGAGGCTGCCGTCGCCAACGACGTGTCTGCACGGGGCGGGGAGGAGATCTCCACGGAGCGCGTCGGCACCCGCATCGCGGAGGCTCTCAAGTAGACTTCGGCCTATGTCTTATAGGCCAGTCACGGCTGCCGTCCTGGTAGCGTCCGCTCTCGTTCTCTCATCCTGCACCGACGACGGCCAGGATGCAGACCCAGAGCTCAGCCGCGAGGAGCAGCTCGCAGCTGATCTTGTTTCGGACGGTTCGGTGGTGATCGCTGATCCGGACGGCACAGGCGCCGAAGTATCCCAGCAGTTCTTTGAATCCTCTGACACCGTCGTGGTGTCTTCTGCGGAGAAGGACGACCAGCTGCAGGCTGCGGCGATCGCCATTGATCTGGGTGCGCCGATGCTGACACAGCAGGAGGAGTCCAGTTCGGCCGTCGACGCTGAGGTGCAGCGCCTGGGGGCGGAGCGTGTGATTGAGGTCGGCACCGGATCCGAGCAGGACGACGAGGATTTACAGGCGATCGAAGACACCGCTGCGCTGACTGCAGAGGACGGCCACGAGGTTGCTGCGGTGGCTGAGGCGGGGGAGCAGACCCACGATGGCGGGAGCAGCACGCCGATCTTCGTCACTGAGCTGACGTCTCGTGCCGCAGCTGCGACCGCAGCAGCGTCAAAGCTTCCGCTTACCGTGCTGCCGTACGCAGATCCCCGGGTGACTAGTGAATCCATCGCGCAGGTCGATGGCCACGACGCGGTCGCGCTGGGCCAACAATTCGGCGACACCGAGCATTTCCGCGACGTGATTTCTCTTGCCGGCAACGGTGAGCTTCCCGGCGGTGGCGGGTTGGTGTTCCCGGGACGCCGGATGATCGCGCTGTACGGCCACCCGTCTGGTCCCGCACTGGGTCAGATGGGTGAGCAGCCGCCCGCGGAATCTGTTGATGTGGTCAACCAGTATGTGGAGGAATACAAAGCGTTCTCCGACGAGCAGGTCATTCCTGCCTTCGAGATCATCGCGACTGTCGCGTCGGAACACCCAGGGGACGACGGCAACTTCACAAACGAGTTCGATCCGGCCGAGCTGGAACCGTACATCGACGCGATCGTGGACGCCGGGGGATATGCAGTCATTGACCTGCAACCGGGTCTGACCACCTTCAAGGAGCAGGCACTTCTCTACGAAGACTTGCTCAAGCGCCCCAACGTCGGCCTGGCGCTCGACGCAGAGTGGAAACTTCAGCCAGGCCAGGCGCCGGCCGCGCAGGTCGGTTCTGCTGACGCGGCGGAGATCAACGAGGTCACCGAGTGGCTCGCTGATCTGACCCGCGAGAATAACCTGCCGCAAAAGGCGCTCATCGTGCACCAATTCCAGGTGGCTATGTTGCCGGACCGTGAAAACATTGACACGTCCCGCCCGGAGCTGTCCTTCATTCTCCATGCGGATGGTCACGGATCCCCGGGCCAGAAGTACGACACCTGGAATGTGTTGCGTGAGGGCTTGGACCCGGGCTTTTTCCTGGCGTGGAAGAACTTCATTGACGAAGATGAGCCGATGTTCACGCCGGAGCAGACCTACAACGAGGTCGATCCACGCCCCTGGTTTGTGAGCTACCAGTAACTCTAAACTGCTTTATCCGGGCTAACTTTCTGGCAACGTTAGCCCCATGACAGTTGAGCTCGACGAAGTCCGCAGCTTCCTTGCCCAGCACGAGCCCTTCTCGCACCTGCCAGAGGAGACCCTGCGTGAGCTGCCGCGGCACATGCAGATCATTTACGTCCGGCGCGGTGAGACGGTTGTTGACTACGGCCAGGTGAACGACAACCTGTACATCATCCGGTCGGGAGCGGTGGATATTCTGGCCGAGGGGGCCGCCCTGATTGACAGGCGCGATTCCGGCCGCAACTTCGGATATTCAACGCTTGTCGATGAGCCTGAGTCCAGATACGCCATGGTCGCCGTCGAGGACAGCATTTTGCTCGTGCTCCCGCGCGCACCGTTCACGCAGCTGATCACTGACAACCCGGACATCAAGCGGTTCTTCGAGTCGCTGTCCCGCCGTGTCGCTGTGCACGCCCACGAGATCAATGACCCCGGCAATTCCGATACCCTGCGCATGACCGTCAGCGACATGATCCGGATGGGGAACCTGGTCACCGCGCGTTTCGATGAGTCTATCCGCGCAACCGCAGTGAAGATGGTTGAGGCGAACGTGTCCAGCATCGTCATCTGCGGCGGCGCGGAAACAGGCATTCTCACCGACCGCGACTTGCGTAAACGTGTGGTAGCGAAAGGTCTGGACACCTCGGTACAGGTGGCGGAGGTGATGACAGCGCCGGTGCGCACGATCGCCCCGGACACGAAGTTGTTTGAAGCCATGCTCATCTTGAGCGAGTTGGGCATTCACCACCTCCCGGTGACCCAAGACGACCAGATCGTCGGTGTGCTGACCAGTTCGGATGTCATGCATCAGCTCCAGTCCGACCCGATCTACCTCGCCGCAGACGTGGCGGGAAGCAGCAGGGAGGAGCTCAAAGATGCTTATCGACGAGCCGCCGCCGTGGCGGCCCGCTTCCTGGACAGGGGCTCGTCGGCACGCGAAGTGCAGCAACTCCTGACCAGCATCGCTGATGCGATCGCACGCAGACTCGCTGAACTGGCGGCTGAAGAGCTCGGTCCCGCGCCCGTGCCGTACGCGTTCGTCGCAGTGGGCTCCCAGGCACGCCGTGAAATGGGCCCAGCGTCGGACCAAGACAACGCTCTGGTGCTGGATAACTCCTACAACGAGGCCGAGCACGGCGACTACTTTCGCCGCTTCACCGAGTTCATCTGCACCGGACTGGCCGAAGCTGGCCAGGCGTTGTGTCCGGGTGAAATGATGGCTTCCCAGCCGCAATGGCGGATGACGGAGGACGTGTGGAACGCGACCTTCCACACGTGGATCACCGCCCCCGAGTCCGAGGCGCTGCTTAACGCGCAGATCTTCTTCGACTTCCGCTGCCTGTTCGGCGACGAGGAGCTGGCGCAGCGCGTCCACGACAACGCAGTGATCGCCGCGCACGGTTCAAAGCGCCTGCACGTGCATCTCGCGGCGCTCGCGACGCGGCGCGAACCCCCGATCGGATTCTTCCGCGGCTTTGTTGTGGAGCGGTCCGGCGAGTACGCCGCCACCCTCGACGTGAAGAAGGGCGGCACTGCGGCGGTGGTGCAGATGGCGCGACTTTATACGATCCTGGCGAGCGCTACCGACGTGGGCACGCAGGAGCGCATCGAGGCATCGGCAGGACAGAGCATCTCTCCGCGGGGCGCCGAAGATCTCTTGCGCGCCTACGACTACATTTCCAACCTCGCGCTGCGGCACCAAGCGAATCAGGTCCGTGCGGGTGACGAACCGAACTACCGCATCGACCCGACCCAGCTGTCCAGTATTGACCGTGACGCCCTGCGTGACTCCTTCCGCATCATCAAGGGACTGCAATCCGCGATGGCGTCGAAATTCCCGGTCAGGTCGATCTAGATGCTCGGTCTGAAAGGCGGCGGCCTGTTCGGTCCGCCCAAGCGAGACATCGTCGACGGCCAGCTGCTGGCGGTGGATGTGGAGACTACCGGGCTGAAACCGGATAAGCACCACCTCGTCTCCATCGGGTGGGTGCCGGTGACGGACCGAGTGATTGATCTCTCCGGTGCCGGCTATTTCGTGTTGGCGGGGGCGTCGGTAGGCGACTCTGCAACGGTGCACGGGGTCACTGACGACGACATCGCGCGCGAGGGTGTGGATGCGCAGGTCGCTCTCGATGCTTTCCTGCAGGCTATCGAGGGGCGCGCGCTGCTGGCGCATTTCGCGCAAATGGAGACTGGCTTCATTGATGCACTGCACAAGAGGGTGTATGGAAAGCGCTTCCGGCTTCGTGAGGACGAAGTCGAAGACACTCTCTCCCTCGAACGCCGCCATATGGAGCGCATGGCCACCTATCCACGCGGGGAGGATCTGCGTCTCGCTCGCGTGCGCAGCCGGTATAACCTGCCCGATTACGGTAACCACAACGCGTTGACTGACGCGCTCGCCTGCGCGGAACTCTATCTGGCGCTGACAGCCAAATAGCCCTGAATATTTTTCGTCGCGTATGCTCAACCCCATGCGTTTTGGACGAATTGCGACACCCGAGGGAATGACTTTCGCAGTCATCGACGATGCCGGCACGACCGCCAAGCAGATCGCCGGTACTCCGTTCACTGAGCCGGAATACACGGGCAAGGAGTGGGCGCTTGAAGACGTACGCCTTCTCGCCCCGATGCTGCCCAGCAAGGTGGTGGCCATTGGCCGCAACTACGCCGACCACGTCGCCGAGGTGTTCAAACAGTCCGCAGAGCACTTGCCTCCCACTCTTTTTCTGAAGCCGCCGACAGCCGTGATCGGACCGGAGGCGGCCATCAAGATTCCCGAGTTCGCCACCCACGTCGAGTTCGAGGGCGAGCTCGCATTGGTCATCGGAACACCGTGCAAGAATGTCAAGGCTGAAGACTGGAAGTCCGTCGTCCGCGGCGTCACGATCGTCAATGACGTTTCCTCCCGCGATCTGCAATTCGCTGACGGCCAGTGGGCGCGCGCCAAGGGCATCGACACTTTCTGCCCGCTGGGCCCGTGGATCGAGACAGACCTGGACAAGTTCGACTTCGACGACCTGTCCATCAAGGCACACCTGACGCACGACGGTGAGACCGAGACCAAGCAGGATTCCAACTCCAACCAAATGATCTGGAAGCTGGGCAAGATCATCGAGTTCATCACCTCCGCTTACACGCTGCTCCCGGGCGACGTCATTTGCACCGGCTCCCCAGCAGGAACTGCTGAAATGGTTCCGGGCGACCGGATTGAGGTGGAAATTGCCGGAGTCGGCTCGCTGGCCAACCCGGTTGAGCGCGCGTAACAAGCGCTATCGCTGACTAGAGGCCCAGCGCACGCTGGATGGTGAGGAGCTTCGCGGTTGTTTCCGCGAGCTCCTCTTCTGGTTTCGAGGCTGCCACTAGGCCGCCGCCGGCCCACGCGCGGGCAGCAGTACCGTCACCATTGACCTCGGCGCAGCGGATGGACACCATGTATTCACCGTCACCGTGGGAATCGCACCAGCCAACCGTCCCTGCGTAGAACGATCGGTCCGTCTCCGCGGTGGTGATCAACGCTTCCGCAGCGTACTGCGGGGATCCGCAGACAGCGGGAGTGGGGTAGAGGCGGGTGGCTAGGTCGAGTGCGCTGGGGGCGGGGTCGTAGAGCACGCCTTTGATCGGTGTGGCAAGGTGCCACATCTCGTTCGTGCGGTCGAGAACGGGCCGGTCCGGAATGGTCAGCTCCCGGCACAGCGGAGTGAGAATGTCTCGAATGTGCTCGACGACGTAGGAGTGCTCGTCGAGATCCTTTGTAGAGTTGTACAGCTTCTCGCCTGCTGCACGGTCAGCATCCTCATCGTCGAAAATGCGGGGTGCGGAACCGGCAAGGGGATATGAGGTGATCTCCAGCCCCTGCTTGCGTATGAGGAGCTCGGGGGAGGAGCCGACAATCATGTGTCCGGGCTTTCCAGCGGGAGTCAGGTCGGCGATGAACCCGTCGCGGGTGGAGGAAAGTTCAATCAATCGCGCTGCAACAAGGCGTGGGTCGACAGGGGGATCGAAGACGAAGTCGACGGACCGGGCCAGTACTACCTTGTCCAGGATCGAGTTGCAGATTGTGTCCACCGCCGCCTCCACACGGCGTAGGTGTTCGTGGGGTTCTGGGTCATACCCGGCAACCGCCGCGTGGAGTTGAGCTCCCGGCCCTTCGCGGTAGTACGAGTGCGGCTGCAAGGTTCCCGCCTCAGTAATGAGCTGCTCTGGCACAGTGAGGGCGGCTGGCGCATCCCGGTCGAACGGGAGTGCTCCCACCACCATGTTCACCTCTCGACGCTGCAGAGCAGCTACCGCATCCCACGGTTCGATGAATGTCGAGGTGGTTCCCTGAGTGCGCACGGAACCGCTGGCCCGCGACAACAGGAAGTCGGGCGCAGTTTCAGGGCGGGGTGAGGGCATGAGCAACGATTTTAGCGTCCCCGGCAAGCACCGCATCCGCCGGGTTGACAGGCAATTTGGGTTCCGCGTTGAGCAAATTAGTGCGTGCTACTCAAGTGGCATGTGTGTCCCGCGGGATGCTCCAAGCCGACGCAGAGAGTCAAGGTGCAAGGCTCCGGCCACAACTGGTGGTACGACCCGTCGGCAGCTAACGACATGTGGGCGGTGCTCTCGCGCGTGCACAAGTAGCCGCCCGCTACAGTTGGGGGCATGACTGATGCCCCTGTGAGAGTTCGTTTTTGCCCGTCGCCGACCGGAACGCCCCACGTGGGAATGGTCCGGACGGCGCTTTTCAATTGGGCGCACGCCCGCCACACCGGCGGCAAGCTCGTTTTCCGCATTGAGGACACTGACGCAGCCCGTGACTCGGAGGAGTCCTACCAGGCCATCATCGATTCTCTGACCTGGCTGGGTTTGGATTGGGACGAAGGCGTGGTCACTGGTGGCCCGCACGAGCCGTACCGTCAGTCGCAGCGCATGGACATCTACAAAGAAGTTCTGGACAAGCTGATTGATGCCGGTGAAGTGTACCCGGCGTACTCCACAGCAGAGGAAGTCAAGGAGCGTCACATCGCGGCCGGCCGCGACCCGCAGTTGGGATACGACAACTTCGACCGCGAGCTCACCGAAGAGCAGGTCGCGGCCTACAAGGCAGAGGGACGCGAGCCGGTGTGGCGCCTGCGCATGCCGGAGAAGGACTGGGCGTGGAACGACCTCGTCCGCGGAGAGATGGAGTTCAAGGCCGCGACGCAGCCAGACTACGTTGTCGCCCGCTCTACCGGTGCGCCGCTGTACACCCTGGTCAACCCTGTCGATGACGCGCTCATGGGCATCACGCACGTGTTGCGCGGTGAGGACCTGCTCTCGTCGACCCCGCGCCAAATCGCTCTCTACGAGGCACTGCAGCGCATTGGTGTCGCTGAAATCACTCCGGAGTTCGGTCACCTGCCGTTCGTCATGGGGCAGGGCAACAAGAAGCTGTCCAAGCGCGACCCCGAGTCGAACCTGTTTAACCACCGCGACAACGGCATCATCCCCGAGGGAATGATCAACTACCTCGCGCTGCTGGGGTGGTCCTTGTCCGCAGACCAGGATGTGTTCTCCGTCGATGAGTTCATCAAAGCCTTCGATATCAATGACGTGCTATCAAACCCTGCGCGTTTTGACGAGAAGAAGCTCGAAGCCATCAACGCTGACCACATTCGCATGCTGGAGCCTGAGGATTTCAAGAACCGCCTGCGTGACTACCTCACCGAGTACACGGACTTCCCGGCCGACTACCCCGAAGATAAGTTCGCTATCGCTGCGGATCTTGTGCAGACGCGCATCAAGGTGCTTGGTGACGCATACGGTCTGCTCAAGTTCTTGGTCACACCGGATGGAGAATTGGAGCTCGACGAGAAAGCTGCGAAGAAGAACCTCAAGGAAGATGCCGCGGAGCCGCTCGACGCCGGCCTTGCGGCACTTGAAGCAGTTGGGGAGTGGACCACCGCGAACATCGAAGCGGCCTTGAGCAAGGCGCTTATCGACGATCTCGGCCTCAAACCCCGCAAAGCCTACGGGGCCTTGCGAGTGGGCATCTCGGGTGAAGCTATCTCCCCGCCGCTGTTTGAGTCTATGGAGCTCCTCGGACGTGAATCGACCATGGCGCGTTTGCGTGCAGCGCGCGAGCAGACCCCGTTTGCTGCCGGGCAATAGCAAATGACAGCGCCGTAATTTGCTGGCATCACCAGCGGATTTGGTGCTCATTGCGCACCGTGGTTATAGTTATCGACGTTGTTCAGTGCGGCTGACAAGCAGCCGCACAGTATGACGATGGCCTATGGTGTAATTGGCAACACTACGGTTTCTGGTACCGTCATTCTAGGTTCGAGTCCTGGTAGGCCAGCTGCAGTCCGCTTCAAATAGTGAACTGCAAGACAGAAAAGTCCTAATGCCCCGTTCGTCTAGCGGCCTAGGACGTCGCCCTCTCACGGCGGTAACACGGGTTCAAATCCCGTACGGGGTACAGCGAGAAAACCCTTTCATTCCACAGTGGAGTGAAAGGGTTTTTCCATATGTCTGAATATCTTGGCATTGAGAACAACTTTGTGACTCTTATTGTCGCGGTTGCAATCGGGGCGGCGGTGTTCACGGCGGTCTACAACGTGGGTCGAAAGCCTAAGGGAGAAGTGGAGACCTAGGTTCGTGTAACGGAGGGGGTTTGCGGAGCAATTAACAAACGAAACCGATTACTCACATGGAGGGGAATTATGGGTAAGAGAATCGCCGGCTTTTCTGTCGCGGTCGCTATCGCTATGGCGTGGGCAATTGTCTCCGCGCAATACGGCATTGAAAACCAAATTGTTTCGGCCATTGTCACCGTTGCTATGGGACTGGTTGTTTTTCTGGCGATCTTTTCCGTGGGCACCAACGGAAAGCCCCTGTTCAAAGAAAGTTAGAAGCGAACGCTTAGCCGCTTGTTGACCTAGGGATTTGGCGTTCGGCGCCATCACCATTTAGAGTGAGCAAGTCGCCACAAGCGAGCGCGCCCCGTTCGTCTAGCGGCCTAGGACGTCGCCCTCTCACGGCGGTAACACGGGTTCAAATCCCGTACGGGGTACAAAGCTAAAACCCTTTCATTCCATACCGGAGTGGAAGGGCTTTTCTTTTGTTCAAGAAGCCCTGTGCACATTGGCGTAACGAATCCCGGTTGAATCCTGATTAGGTCAGTGAAACGAGATGCCAATGGAGGGGTTGTCATGGTTAGAAATATTGTTGGTCTGTTGCTCGCGCTGTTCGCCGCTACGGTTTGGACAGTTGTCGCCGTTCGGATCGGGGTGGAAGATTCTCTCATGCGGACCATGATTTCGTGTGCGCTAGCGGCGACCATATTCTGCGCATTCTTCTTTTCGGGCAACAAGCCCGATGAGCCAGAAGCTCCTGCGGCTACCTAACCGTGACCGATCCACGCCCCGGCGGTTGTTTGCAAACCGCCGGGGTTTTGTCGTGTTTCGCTGACGTAGCGTCCGCTCAGGAGTAGTGTTTGCTACACAAACATAAAGGAGCGTGGGCATGGGACACACCAAGAAACTCCGGTTTGCTGTTATCACCGGTGTGGGGCTGATCATTCTCGCCGGTGAAGGTGTGGCGATGGCGCAGAACGGGCTCACCGCTGGTCTCGCATTGTCGAATGTGATCTTCACCCAGCAGGTCGGCGGCATTGAGGCCGACAACTTCAGCCTCTTCGTCGACCGAGAGACCTTGAAGGACAGTGAAGTAGCCGTGTCTCGCCTCAAGCTGGAGGACGCGACGATCACCGACCTGTGCATGTCCGCGCCGATTAAGCTCCCCGGTTTGGGGGATCGTCGCTTCCAAATGAAGGCCCCGGGGGCAAGCACGAAAGCTACCAACCTGGTCATCGGCGCCAAGGAACTCAACGGCACCATGACAATGACCAACCCGCAGATCGGTGTGGACGCCCGGCAATTGTCCGATAAGGCTGAGCCGGGCTCCTTCGGTATTTCCATGACGCACCTGTCTGCAAAGAACCAGCTGATCTACGCCACGTCCCTGTCCGCTGACAAGCTCACAGCCGCCGGCGGGCAGATTAAGGTGGTGAAAGAGGGCGAAGGTGAGTGCTAATTCACGTGGGCCGGAGCACGGGGGCATCAACGAACTCTTCGACGGTCCCACCAACGTCCCCGGCACGGCGGAGGGTCCCGCCGACACAGATGACAACGTCGAGAAGATCAATCGCGGTTTCGCGGGATGGCGCGGCGGACGGCCGTTCGGCGCGGGGCTGTGCATGATCATCGCCGGTGTGATCATCCTCATGCCGGCCTACCTCTCCTTCGAGGTGTCTAACATCATGATCCAGATCAGCACGATCTCGGGCGTGTCCACCTTGCTCGTGGGTGTTCTGCTCATCGTTTGTGGCTTGATGACGTGGGGGCAGCCGCAGGCCCGCATTCTCACTGGGGTGACCGCCATGCTGCTCGGATTCATTGCTTTGCCCACGTCGAATTTCGGCGGTTTCATCATCGGCACCCTCTTCGCTCTCATCGGCGGGGCGTGGGCCTTGTCCTGGGCGCCAGGGGAGAAAACCGCATGAAAGTCAGGGGACAAGTAGCAGCTGCACTCACGGCCGCAACCATGGTCGTGGCCGCGCCGCAGGTCGCTGTCGCGCAGTTTCCTCCCGTGCCTCCGTTGCCTTCGTTGGAACTGCCACCGCCGCTGCCACTTCCAGCACCGTCATCACTGCCCCCATTACCTCCACCGCCGCCGGTGCTTCCAACCCCCGAGCTTGAAGGCCTTGACCTTCCACCGCAGCTGTCGGGTCGCGGTGCAGTGCCCCGGCAGATTGGCGGTTTCGACTTCGACCCTCCGTCGCCGATCGAGAATATGATGACTCCCTCGGGGGAGACATACACGGTCCAGTCGGATTCCACGAAGCTGCTGGGCGACGTCAAGATGTCCTACGTCCAGGTGGACACGATGCAGGGGTCCAAACCCGCAATCCGCATCGATTGCAACCGTGTGGAGTTGGACAACCTGCGTGTTCGGTTCCCCGGTGCTTCCGCCGGTGTGGAGGATATCTGGCAGCGGTCCGGCCCAGGGGTGATCACCACTCTCAACGGGAACTTTCACATCCTCGTGGCCAGGATGACCATCACGTCTCAGATCGCAGGCGTGACTCTTCCCATTCCCATCACGGTTGACGCGTCGTGGGCACCGGAACAGATCCGTGCCGAGCTCAGCAAAGCCGGTGCAGGGCTGCCCGATGACATGTCCAACCTCATGGTCGTGGTCGACGGAACGATGGAAACGTACTACATCTCCGCAGATGACCTGCGTGCTGAGCAGGGATTGAGCATTAAGTCTTAGTCCTTCGGGCCGAGCTCGTTCTCGAGCACTTCTTGGGCCACCTTCATCGCAGAAAGCGCTGCGGGGGCGCCACAGTAACCGGAGGAGTGGATGATCGCCTCGGTGATCTCCTCGCGCGTGAGGCCGTTGACAAGTGCGCCACGGACATGGCCACGCAGCTCCTCAGTGGCGCGCAGTGCGACCAGCATGCCGATGTTGAGCAAGCTGCGGTCGCGGCGGGAAAGTCCGTCGCGCGTCCATACCGAGCCCCACACGGTGGCTGTGACGTGGTTTTGCAGTTCTTCGCCGTCTTTGCCGGTGTTGCGCTCGAGCGCCGCGTCGACAAAGTCATCTCCCATGACGTCGCGGCGCACGGCCATGCCAGCGTCGTAACGGTTGTCCTGAGTATTGTTGTCGCTCATGCGCCCAAGCCTAACCCCACCCGCTTCACATAAGCTGGCGGGCATGATTGAAAACCGTCGGTTGCTCGACACCATAGGTTCCACGCCCCTCATACGTCTCGACACCGGCGACGGGGCCTCCAGTGGCCGGCGGGTATGGGGAAAACTGGAATCGTTCAACCCAGGTGGCAGCGCGAAAGACCGTACAGCGCGGGCTCTGGTGAAGGCCGCAGAAGAACAGGGGCTCGTCGGCCCCGGTGTGACGGTGGTCGAGTCGAGTTCCGGCAATCTCGGTGTCGCTCTAGCGCGTGAGGCCGCCGTCGGCGGGTGGGATTTCCACTGCGTTGTGGACCAACGCACGAACGCCTCAACCGTGGCGCACATGGAGGCGCTCGGCGCAACGATCCATGCGGTCACGAAACCGGATCCACGCACGGGGGACTGGTTGGCGGCGCGGAGGATCATGGTCGCGGAGCTCGTCGATAAGCTCGGCGCGGTCAACCTGGACCAGTACTCGAACCGCGCTGCGTTCACCGCGCACAGTGAAGGCACGATGCGCGAGATCGTGGAGCAACTTGGGCACGCGCCGGACTACTTGGTGGTGGCAGTGAGCACGACAGGCACTGTCGGAGGATGTCTGCGCTACATCGAGGAGCACGACCTGGATACCACTGTGATTGCTGTCGACGCAGAAGGGTCGGTTCTTTTCGGCGGAGAACGCGGCGAGCGGCTGCTGCCTGGCTTTGGCGCTGGCGTGGTTCCGGATCTCGCCGGCGACGTCACACCGCACGAGGTCGTGCGGGTCAGCGCAGCTGATTGCGTGGCGGCCGGTCGCCGCTTGGCCGCCGCGACGGGATTCTTGCCGGGGGCGTCTGGGGGAGCGGTGGCTGCGTGCGTCGAAAAGCATGCGGAACTAGAAGGCGATGTCGTGGCGATCTTCCACGACTCTGGAGTCGCGTACCTAGACACGATGTACAACGACGAGTGGGTGGCAGAGAAGCTGGGAGTGGATTTCGATGGGTAGAACAGTTGCGATCATCGGTGCCGGACCGCGCGGACTGTGGGCTGCTGAAGAGCTCTTCGACTTCGCCCGCCAGCGCGGCGTGGCTATCGATCTCACGGTGTTCTCCTCCGGCACGGTGGGTGCGAGGAACGCGTACGAACTGGATCAGCCTGAGCAGTGGGTGCTCAACGTGCCGCACAGCGCGATCCGGTCGCACAGCTCCAGTTTCGAGAACTTCAGTCGTGAAGATGAACCGGCCTCGCGCAGCACCGCCGGTGACTTCCTCGGAAAAGCTTGGGGCGATCTGCAGACATTCGCGCCGCGTACGTGCACGATCGACTGGCGGCGCACGTGGGTCAAGGACATTCGTCCCCGCGGTGAGCAATGGGAGGTTGAGGGCACGCTTTTCGACGACGTCCTCATCACCACCGGCCACGCCGACGACTGGCCCGGATCGTTGGCCCACGCGGATCTGGGCCTGGGAGAGAACGTGCGGGTCATTGCGCCCGCCACCCCTCAGGCTCTCGCGACCGTGACTCCCGACGACGTGGTGGTCGTGCGCGGCGCCGCACTGACGTTCATCGACATCACCCGCGTCATCTCTGCGAAAGCGATCTACCCCGTGACGCGCTCGGGCAGGTTCATGGAGGCCAAGCATGAGCCCACGACGCTTATCGACGACCTCGTCGACCGCGCCCAGGACGCAATCCGTGCCGCAACAAACACGCAGGACATCGTGGACGCACTGGCCGAATGCGCGGCAGGGATTCTCGAGCGCGAGACCGGTGACGCAGACCGGAATGCCATCGAGCAGGTTCTCGCCGGGACCGACAAAGGCGATCCGGTGGAGGATTTTCGGCGTTCCGTCACCGAGCCGGTCACGCCCGCGCACGCGGTGGGCATCGCCTTCCGCAAGGCCTATCCGGCCGTGATTGAGCGTGCATCCTTCGGCGGGCGGGGGAGCCTCGACAGCTTTGGCGACCTCACCCGCCGCCTCGAGCGCGTCGCGTTCGGGCCGTTTGCCGGCCCTGCTGCTGACCTGCTGGATCTGATCGAAAAGGGTGTCGTGCGGACCGACATTCTCGACCGTGGGGGCGATAACGCTGATCTGGCAGCCGCCGCGCGTGAGGTCAAAGCGACAGTCGTGATCGACGGGGTCATCGCGCCGCCCGGAGTCGTTCCGGGCACTCTGGTGGCCGACCTGGTGGACCGCGGCATCGGCACAATCGACCCTGAAACGAATGGTCTGGTCATTGACCGAGACGCCACGATCACCGGTCAGCGCCACATTGCGGCGGCGGGACGGATGACTGAAGGGTGGGTCTTGGGCCTGGACACCCTGAACCGGACGCAACATGACGAGATCCCGCGGTGGGCACGCCGCGTTGTCACTGAGGCGATGGAGAATCCCGAGCGCGTGCACGGTGTCCCGCCGATGACGGCCCGGATCGAGCCCTGGGCTGAGGAACTCACCAACAGCTACAACGACTGCCGGAACCTGCTCGAGGAATTCTCCAGCCCGGTCAATGTGCTCAATCCGGAACCGATGCTGGCGAACGTCGACGAGCTCGTCAGCGCGGGCGCCTCCACGGGAGTCGAGGTGAAGATCTTCTTCGCCCGCAAAGCCAACAAGGGACTCGTGTTTGTGGACACGATGCGCGACGCCGGGCATGGTGTTGATGTGGCCAGTGAGAACGAGCTGCGCCAAGTCCTGGATCGGGGCGTGCCGGGGGAGCGGATCATTCTCTCCGCGGCGATCAAGTCGGACGCGTTGCTCGAGCTCGCCATCGCTAACGGGGTGGTCATCTCCGCCGACAACGTGACCGAGTTGGAGCGCATCATCGCCATTGCCGGTGACCGCACCGCCTTGGTGGCTCCGCGTCTCGCGCCGGATCCGCAGACGATGCCGCCGACTCGCTTCGGCGAACGTTCTCAGGTCTGGGCGCAGCGGTTGAGCGAGCCAGTGGGCTCCGTGACGGTTGCAGGGGTGCACGTTCACCTCCACGGTTACGCTGCTGCGGACCGGTCTGCGGCGCTGCGGGAGTGCGTGGGGCTCGTCGATAAGCTGCGGGCGAGCGGGCACGACCCGCAGTTCATTGATGTGGGCGGCGGTGTGCCGATGAGCTACCTCGACGATGAGGAGCAGTGGAATCACGCCCAAGACTCGCTACGCGCCATGCGGGAGGGCTACGCGGAGCCGTTCACGTGGAAGGGCGACCCGCTGCACAACACCTACCCTTACTGGCAACGGCCCGTGCGCGGTGCATGGCTGCGCGACGTGCTGGCCGATGGTGTTGCGCAAGAGCTCACCTCACGCGGCTTACGGTTGCATTTGGAGCCAGGCCGCTCGCTTCTCGACGGCTGCGGCCTCATCCTCGCCACCGTCGAATTCACCAAGCACCGCAGCGATGGGTTACCACTCGTCGGCCTGGCGATGAACCGGACGCAATGCCGGACCACATCGGATGACTACCTGATCGATCCGATTCTGGTGACGGGCGCCCCCGGTTCCACCGACGAGGAGGTCGAGGCGTTCCTGGTGGGCGCCTACTGCATTGAGGATGAGGTGATCCTGCGGCGGCGGATCCGTTTCCCCCGTGGGGTACGGCCGGGCGATATCGTCGCGATCCCGAACTCTGCCGGCTACTTCATGCACATTCTGGAAAGCGCTTCCCACCAGATCCCGCTGGCGAAGAACGTGGTCTGGCCGGTCGGCGCGCTTGACTCTATCGACGCAGGTTAGATTGCGGCCATCAAGGCGTCGGCTGCGCTGAGCAGTTCGGCTCCCCACATCTGCGCAGGGGAGGGCTTGAGGCGTTCGACCGGGCCGGAGATGGACAGCACGGCAAGAAGCGCACCGTTGGCGCTGTGAATGGGAGTGGATACGCTGGCCAGCTCTACTTCACGTTCGCCGACGGATTCGGCTAGACGGGTGGTAAGGATCCGGTCGAGCTCCGCAGGGTTGAACGGGGTGTCGATGTGCTCGTAGGCGGCAAACACCTTCGCAGCGGAACCACGGTCGAGGGGCAGCTTCGAACCCACGGGAACTGTGTTGTTGAGTCCGCTCGGCGGCTCGATCGCCGCCACACACGTGCGGGTTGCGCCAGTGAGCTCGTAGAGCTGGACGGACTCGTGCGTGGTGCGCACTAGCTCGCCCATGATGGGCTTAGCAGCGTCAATCACCTGTGACGGGCCAGCTGCGGCATAGCGTGCGAGTGCGGGGCCGATCGCCCATGCGCCGGCTTCCGTGCGGACGAGGATCTGGTGAATCTCCAACGCTGTGGCAAGGCGGTGGGTCGTCGCACGGGGGAGTTCCGTCGCGGCGCTCAGCTGAGCAAGGGTCTTCTCGCCGGCGGCGATGGCGTCGATGATGGCGATGGAACGGTCAAGGACCTTGATGCCGGAAAGTTCTGCAGTGTTTCCCACGATGCGGATGATAGCAATCCACTATGTGGACAGTGGTATCGACCGTGGTAGGGGTGTGTTCGTTCAGGGCGCAGGGTGAACGAGGGTGGCAAAACGGTTTTGCCTAGGATTACGTGAAACGGTCTGGCCTCCGCTAGACTGTCCCATTGAATGGACTCGTTTGTCCCGCCTGTTGGGAACATGCTTGAAGGAGAGTGTCTGAGATGGCCGTTAATGCGGACAAGCCATTGACTTTGGCTGAAAAAGTCTGGCGCGATCACGTGATCACCAAAGGTGAGAACGGGGACCCGGATCTGATTTACATCGACTTCCAGCTTCTCCACGAGGTCACCTCGCCGCAAGCGTTCGACGGCCTGCGCATGAACGGCCGCGCGATCCGCAACCCCCAGCAGCACCTGGCTACCGAGGACCACAACGTGCCCACCGTGGGCATCAAGTCCGGCAATTTGCTGGAGATCGAGGAGCTGACCTCCCGCACCCAGGTGTCCACCCTGCGCAAGAACTGCGAAGAGTTCGGTGTCCGTCTGCACTCTATGGGCGACGTCAAGCAGGGCATTGTCCACACCGTTGGCCCGCAGCTGGGCATCACTCAGCCGGGCATGACGATCGTGTGCGGCGACTCCCACACCTCAACCCATGGTGCGTTCGGATCGATCGGCATGGGCATTGGCACTTCCGAGGTTGAGCACGTCATGGCGACCCAGACACTGCCGCTCAAGCCGTTCAAGACCATGGCTATCGAGGTCTCCGGCGAATTGCAGCCCGGAGTCACGGCTAAGGACTTGATTTTGGCGATCATCGCGAAGATCGGCACCAACGGCGGAGCCGGCCACATCATCGAGTACCGCGGAGAGGCCATCGAGAAGCTGTCGATGGAAGCACGCATGACCATCTGCAACATGTCCATCGAGGGCGGTGCCCGTGCCGGCATGGTGGCCCCCGACGAGAAGACCTTCGAGTACGTCAAAGGCCGCGAATACGCACCACAAGGCAAGGACTGGGACGACGCCGTCGCCTACTGGAAGACGCTGCCGACCGATGAGGGTGCCGAGTTCGACACTGTCGTCGAAATCGATGGTTCTGCGCTCACCCCGTTTGTCACCTGGGGCACAAACCCTGGTCAGGGTCTGCCGCTGGCTGAGTCTGTGCCGGACCCGGAGTCCTTCGGTGATGACACGCTCAAGGCGGCCGCCGAGAAGGCGTTGAAGTACATGGATCTTGAGCCGGGCACCCCGCTGCGGGACATCAAGATCGACACTGTCTTCCTTGGTTCGTGCACCAATGCGCGCATTGAAGACCTGCGTGCAGCTGCGGAGGTCATCAAGGGCAAGAAGATTCACGAGAACACCCGCATGATGGTCGTTCCCTCTTCCGCAATGGTGAAGCAGCAGGCGGAGGCAGAAGGCCTGGACCAGATCTTCCGCGACTTCGGAGCGGACTGGCGTACCGCCGGCTGCTCGATGTGCTTGGGCATGAACCCGGATCAGTTGCAGCCGGGGGAGCGGTCAGCGTCGACAAGCAACCGCAACTTCGAGGGCCGTCAGGGCCCCGGCGGCCGCACCCACCTGGTGTCGCCGCTTGTCGCAGCGGCAACCGCAATCACTGGCCACCTTGCCTCCCCGGCGGACCTTTAAGGAGCAATCATGGAAAAGTTCACCACCCACACCGGCGTTGGCGTTCCGCTGACCCGCTCCAACGTGGACACCGACCAGATCATCCCCGCTGTGTACTTGAAGCGTGTCTCGCGCACCGGGTTTGAGGACGGTCTGTTCTCCAACTGGCGTAACAACGAAGCAGACTTTGTGCTGAACCAGGATGCGTTCAAGAACGGCTCCGTGCTCTTCGCCGGCCCCGACTTCGGCACCGGCTCCTCTCGAGAGCACGCCGTGTGGGCGCTCATGGACTACGGCTTCAAGGCCGTGTTCAGCCCGCGTTTCGCCGACATCTTCCGCGGTAACACCTCCAAAGCAGGCCTGCTCGCCGGCCAAATGACTGAATCCGACATCGAGCTGATCTGGAAGCAGCTCGAACAGAACCCCGGCATGGAGGTCACGGTGTCCCTCGAGGACCGGACCGTGACGGTGGGGGAGAACACCTTCACCTTCGAGATCGATGACTACATCCGCTGGCGCCTCATGGAAGGCCTCGACGACATCGGCCTGACCCTGCGTGATGAGGGCGCAATCGAGGACTTCGAAGCGAAGCGGCCCGCGTACAAGCCAGCTATCGACGTCTAGAACGGCCGGACTGCCCCGCTTTTTATCGCACCGGCAGGGCAGTGGGCATGTAGTCAGCGCCAGTCAGCTCGCCGTTGTTGAAGGACAAGACCCACACGCAGCCCTTCTTGCAGTTGATCTCACCGTCGATCGGCAGGCGGCCGTTCTCTGAGAGCCACTGGATCATGTTGGGCATCACGTCGCCCTGGGCCACGATGACGCTCGTGCCGCCCTGATCGATGACAGCTTGGAAAGCCTGCTTGGCACCGGACGGGTCTGACTGCCAGGCGTTATCACCGAAACGCAGGTCGACGTCGACAGGCATGTTCAACTCGTCGGCAAGCGGCGCGATGGTCTGCTGGCAGCGGTCCGGAAGAGCGCTGTAGATGCGCTCCGGGTGGAAGGCAGCGAGCATTGGGACGAGCATCTCCGACTGGCGGCGGCCTTTCTTGTCTAATGGCCGCTTGTTGTCGTCGCCGGACCACTTCTCGCGGTCGTGCGCCTTCGCGTGGCGCACATAAAGGATGCGGCTCGTCGCCGGGAGGCGGAAGCGCTTCTCCGCTTTCGTCAGAACCTGGCGGTCGAGGTCGTAGGACATGATTTCTTTGGCATCGTCGAAGGTGAGCCAGCGGATCTCGTCGACCTCGTCGTTCGGCTCGAACTCGCCGCCGAGCACCTGAGCGATCCAGTAGTAGACCACCTTCGTGCTGTCCATGACGGGGTACACCGTCCTACCCAGCAGCTTGCCCAGGCGGATGTCGTAGCCGGTTTCCTCCTTGATCTCGCGGACCGCAGTGACCACGAGAGACTCGCCCGGGTCCACCTTGCCTTTGGCCAAGGACCAGTCGTCATAGCGTGGGCGATGAATGCACGCGACTTCAATCGAGTCGGTGTCGTTGACGTCGCCGCGCCACAGCACGGCGCCCGCAGCCAGAGTAGTCTTCTTAAATTCCTCATCTGGTCGGCGTGGAATCTCCTGGTGGCGGCCGGTGAGGAACATCTCGCCCTGGATGTCCTTGTCGTCTTCGTGCATCTTCGACTTCTTGCCCATGGCATTCATCATATGCGCCCAACCGAGCCTGGCTCCTCTACACTGGCACGGAACGTAAGAGAGAAGGAGCGCACATGGTCAAGGTGGCTGTTCTCGGCGCCGGGTCGTGGGGGACCGCACTGGCGAAGGTCTTTGCGGACGCCGGAAACTCTGTGAGTCTGTGGGCTCGCCGCACCCAGTTGGCGCAGACAATGGCGTCCACACGCGAGAATCCCGATTACCTCGAGGGCATTGAACTGCCAGAGGCGATTGAAGCGACCTATGACGCCGAAGCCGCAATCGAGTCTGCACAGATCGTGGTGCCCGCTGTGCCGAGCCAGACGATGCGGGACAACCTGGCCACGTGGGCGCCGCACATCAGCTCGGACGCCACAGTGCTGTCTATCTCCAAGGGCATTGAGACGGGCACGTACAAGCGCATGTCCGAGGTGGTGGCAGAGGTCACTGGCATTAGCGACGACCGCGTGGCCGTTTTGTCGGGCCCGAATTTGGCTCGCGAGGTCGCTGAGGAGCAGCCAGCGGCTACAGTCATCGCCTGCTCAGACCTCAACCGCGCGAAGCTGGTCCAGGCCGCCTGCGCAACCACGTATATGCGCCCGTACACCAACACTGATGTCGTCGGCTGTGAGATTGGCGGGGCCTGCAAGAACGTCATCGCGCTCGCGTGCGGCATGGCTGCGGGCAAAGATCTGGGGGAGAACACCCGAGCCACCTTGATCACCCGCGGCCTGGCGGAGATCACACGCCTGGGCATGGCGCTCGGCGCAGATCAGCGCACTTTCGCGGGCCTTGCTGGGCTGGGCGACCTCGTGGCCACCTGCGGCTCGCCGCTGTCCCGCAACCGCACGTTCGGTGAACGTCTCGGCCGCGGAATGTCGCTGGAGGACGCCCGCGAGGCGACGCACGGCCAGGTCGCAGAAGGCGTGATCAGCTCTAAGAGCATCTACGAGCTGGCGCTGGCGAACGGGGTGGACATGCCGCTCACGGAGGCAGTGCACTCCGTATGCCACGGCGACCTCAAGGTCGATGAGATGGTTGTCGCACTGATGGGTCGCTCGAAAAAGTCGGAGTAGGTGCCTTGTAGTGTGGTCTGCATGATCACACTTGCCGTCATTTACGGTGGAATGTCCTCCGAGCACTCCATTTCTTGCATTTCTGCTGGCGCCATCATGGCGGTGTTGCCCGAGGACAAGTACAAAATTTTCCCGGTAGGCATCACTCAAGATGGCGTGTGGGTGGAAGGCACGACGGACCCGGTCGGGGATTCTCAGCTGCCGTCGGTCACGGGCGAGCGCGAGGTCGCGCTGTCGGTCAATCCTTCCCGCCGCGGTGAGTTCTACGATGCTCGCACGGGCGAGGTCCTGGCCACCATCGACGCTGTCTTCCCGGTTCTGCACGGCACCTACGGCGAAGATGGCACGATTCAGGGTCTGCTCGACCTTGCTGGCGTGCCGTATGTCGGCCCGGGTGTGCTGTCGTCCGCCTGCTCGATGGACAAGCAGTTCACGAAGATTGTCGCGCGTTCGGCCGACGTTCCCGTCACCCGCGAGGTCGTGCTTGTCGACGACGAGCACCTCGACGACAACGACCGCGACTACCTCGGCCTTCCCGTGTTTGTGAAGCCGGCCCGCGGTGGATCCTCCATCGGCATCAACAAGGTCGACAGCTGGGATCAGCTCGATGACGCCGTGCGTTTTGCCCGCCTGTATGACTCCAAGGTCATCATTGAGGCGGAGCTGGTTGGCGACGAGGTGGAAGTCGGCGTGATCGAGCGCCCCAACGGCGATCTGATCGCCTCGCCTCCCGCAAAGCTCAACGGGACCTCCGAATCGGAGGAGGGCTTCTACGGGTTTGAGACCAAGTACCTCGACGACGTTGTCACCGCGACGATCCCGGCGGGCTACGACGACGTGATGAACGCCAAGCTCGAAGAACTGGCCATCCGCACCTTCCGCGCTCTGGACTGCCGTGGTTTGGCGCGCGTGGACTTCTTTGTCACATCGGAGGGCCCGATGCTCAACGAAGTCAACACCATGCCCGGCTTCACCTCGATCTCGATGTTCCCGCAGGTCTTCCAAGCTGCGGGCATGAGCTACGGGGAGCTGCTCGAAACACTCATTGCTACTGCGCTGGAACGTTCTCCTCAATAAGGTTGGTCAGCTTCGTCAGCGCTTCTTCGCCGACACCCATGGGCAGCGACACTGCGATATCGGTGCGCCGGCCCAGCGCGTAGAGCAGCGTCGCAGTTCCGTCAGGCTTCTCCTCCTGGAACCACGGGGTGTCGTTGATCTGGGTCAGCTGGGCTCCAGGTTCATAGCTCGCCGGTGCCGCGACACCGCAGCGGATGACAATGGGTTCCACGCTATCCCCGCCCCATGCGGCTGCAGATGCGTCGTCAAGCGAAGCGACGTTGCTCAGATCCAACCGTGCGTAGCCCGGGACGAGCTCGTCGGGGAGTCCTCCCATGAGCGTCTCGCACTCGGCTACAGCGCCCTCTGCGGGTTCAAGCGCGGCCAGCGGCGCGGGTGCAGGTTCGCTCGCCTCTTCCGGTAGAGCAGACAGGTCGAGCTTATCGACGGGACTCTCACCCTCCCGCACAGCCTGATGGTCCGCCGTCACCGCCACGACCGGCGAGCGGTCGACAGTGAACCATGTGGACAAGTCCGCCCCCGCCGTAGGGTCGCTGATTTCTATCCACCGTGCTCCGGCCGCTTCAAACGTGGGGGTGAGCTCGGTGTACTGGAGAGGGGCTTCGACACCGCAGCGCAGCGTGACGCGTTCGTCGGACGCAGACTGCCACACGGCAGCACCGGCAGGAGCCGGGTCGAGCAGCTCGGCGCGGCGGTGACCGGCAAGCTCGTCGGGCAGAGACTCGACCAACTGGGCGCATTCTGGGGAATCCGCCATAGGAGACGGCAACTCCGACAGCGAGACCGGCTGGTTGTTAAGCTTCTGCATAACCAATTTGGACCCGACGAGCACGCCGACGACAAGCGCTAGCGCCAAGCCCAGACTGACGTAGATCAGTGTCTTGTTCATCGGCGGCGCGGCGGTAGTCTGTTCGGCTGAGCTCGTCATAACGGCCCAGTCTATAAGGCCCAGAACCGAGAAAGGCCCCACGCACCTATGATTCACACCGGTTTTCCCACCAGTGGCCCCACGCTCGGTGAGGTCGGGGAACACGCGGTAATCCAGTCGATCATCGATGCCAGCCCATCACCGGTCAACGGGGACGATGCGGCCGTTTTGCTGCCTGCGTCGCCGAACTCGCGCGTGGTGGCCACCACGGACATGCTCGTGGAAGGGCGGCATTTCCGGGCAGATGTGACCACCCCGTGGCATCTGGGCCGCAAGGCAGTCGTGCAGAACTTCGCCGATATTGAAGCAATGGGTGCGCGCCCGATCGCTGTGTTGCTCTCCCTGTCTGCTCCGCCGGCAATGGCGGCGTCCGTGGTCGGGGAGATCGCCCGTGGGATCGCCCACGAGATCGACAAGTACGCCGCCGAGCTCGTCGGCGGCGACGTCACAGCGGGGGAGAGCCTTGTTCTCTCGGTCACCGCTATCGGATCCCTCGGCGGCAACCGGCCGCCGCTGACCCTATCCGGTGCGCGCCCGGGCCAGAACCTTGTTGCCCACGGTGCGATCGGTTACTCCGCGGCTGGCTTGGACCTGCTGGAATCGGGCATGGAGATCCCCGAGAAGTTGGAACCGCTCGTGCTGGCCTACCAGGCTCCCGTTCTCTCGCCGAGCGCTGGCGTGGTCGCGCGGTCCGCCGGAGCAAGCGCGATGACCGACAACTCCGACGGTCTACTGCACGATCTCACTGCGATCGCTGAGAACTCCAGTGTGCGGTTCGATCTGGATCCCCACACGATCGCCCCCGACGACTTGCTGCTTCATGCCGCTGAGCTTCTTGGTGCTGACCCGTGGAAGTGGGTGTACGAGGGCGGGGAAGACCACACTTTGCTTGGCACCCTGCATGGGGATGCGCCTGTCGGGTTCCGCAGCATCGGCAAGGTGTGCCGCACCAACGATGCAGCGTGCGTCACCGTCGATGGTGCTGCACCCAATTATTCCGGAGGATGGGAGAGTTTCGCATGAGTTTGCCTGTGCATGAGAGCTGGGAGGAACCACTGAAGCCCGTCGAAAAGCGCATTCATGAGATGGGTGACTTCCTGCGCGCGAACCAGCCGTACCTGCCGGCCGGCAACGATGTCCTGCGCGCGTTTCAGGACCCCTTTGATGACGTGCGCGTGCTCATCGTTGGCCAAGACCCGTACCCGACACCAGGGCACCCCATGGGCCTGAGCTTTTCGACGCAACCAGGTGTCCGCCCACCCCGCTCCCTGGTGAATATCTACACCGAGCTGGAAAGCGACCTGGGCATCCCGCCCCGGAAGGACGGCGACCTGTCCAACTGGGCGAGCCAGGGAATCTTGCTGCTCAACAGGGTGCTCACAGTGGCGCCCGGAAAATCTGGCTCGCACCGCGGCAAGGGCTGGGAAGAAGTCACAGAGCAAGCGATGCGCGCCCTCGCCGAGCGTGACACACCGCTCGTGGCCATCCTGTGGGGACGCGACGCCCGCACCGCCAAAGAGTTCTTGGGCGACACTCCATGCATCGAGTCGACGCACCCCTCACCGTTTTCCGCGCGCAACGGATTCTTCGGCTCCCGGCCGTTCTCGCGGGCCAATGAGGCGCTGCAGGCCCAAGGGGCCGACGGTGTTGACTGGGCACTGTAGAGTAAGTGCCCATGACCACCCTCTCCGGCGTTTCTGTGCTTGACGGTGCCCGCCTTCTGGTGTGGGCACGTAGCGGCGCTGAAGCGTTGGAGGAGCACCGCGAGGACATCAACAGCCTGAATGTCTTCCCCGTGCCGGATTCAGACACTGGCTCCAACATGGCGTACACAATGGCCGCAGCCGTGCGCGAAGCCGAGAATGTGGATCCGTCCGCCGGCGCGGACGCGGTCGCTGAGGCGCTGGCGTTCGGCAGCATTAAGGGTGCCCGCGGTAATTCGGGGATCGTCCTGTCGCAGGTATTGCGGGGTGTCGCGCAGGCGGCACTCGATGGGGAGTTGGACGGCAGAAGCGTCGCAGACGCGCTGACCAACGCTGTCACGTTCGTGGAGCGGGCTATCAATTCGCCCGTCGAGGGCACGATCATCACCGTCTTGCGCGAAGCAGCTAATGCGGCACGAGCGGCCGCGGAGACCGGTGAGCTTGCTGACGTCACTGCAGCAGCCCTTGGTGCCGCCGAAGAAGCGCTCGAACGCACTCCGTCACAGCTCGCTGAACTCCGCGAAGCGGGGGTTGTGGATGCAGGCGGTACTGGGCTGGTGCTGTTGCTTCAGGTGCTGCACGACAGCGTCAGCGGCGAAAGCGGCGGTGACCGTCCCGTAGGTTCTGCAGCTGGTTCGGACCATGAACACGGGGACGGCCACAGCGCCCCCGGTTGGCTCGAAGTTCTGTTCATGTTCTCTGGTCCCCTCGATGATCTTGAGTCGGTGCTCTCCGGGATGGGGCGCAGCCTTGTCGTGGCCCGTGTGACGGACACGCAGGGCAAGGTGCACATTCATACCCCGGAAGCGGGGCCGGTCATCGAGAAGGCCTTCGCTATGGGGGAGGTGACCGAGTTGCGGCTTGAGGTGTTGCCGGATGCGTCCCCGTTGCATGAAGCGCGCCGTGCCGGCCGCCTCATCGTTGCGGTGACTCCTGCCGGTTCGTTGATGGATCTGTACACCCAAGCCGGTGCGGTCGCTGTCGTGCCCGGGCCAGGTGTGGTTGAGGATCTCCGCCGCGAGATTGTCGCCTCGGGCGCGCACGAGGTCCTTGTGCTGCCCAATGGCCAGCTCGACTCCGAAACGCTCGACGCAGTCGAAGCGGTTGCCGAGACGGATGACATGGAGATCGTTTTGCTCCCGACAGTCCGCCTGGTCAACGGTATCGCTGCTCTTGCCGTTCATGATCCGCGCCTACCGCTCGACCAGGCGGCTGCTTTGATGCAGGAAGCCGCGCAGGAGATGGATGTGGCCGATATCCAGGCCACAGATGACGGGATTGACGTCCTCGGTGCGGACGGAGCTATTGCCCGGGCAGACGACCTCGCTTCGGCGATTGAGCAGGCGTGCACCGCTTTGCTTGCCGACGGCGGTGAGCTGATCACCCTCCTTCTCGCCCCGGACGACGCCACCGTGGTAGACAGCGACGCCCTCGAAGAGAAACTCGGGGCGGAGGTACTGGTCTACCCGGCAGATGGCCTCGGAACGCTCGGCCACATCGGAGTGGAGTAGCACCGTGCTCGGCCTGACGTACTCCACGCCGCTCAACCTGGTCATTCCCACCCGCCCCGCGCGAGCCATCGCGACCAACTTCGGGATCGAGACAGCAGAAGGGCTGTTGGAGCACTACCCGCGCAAGTACCTTCACTACGGTTACGGCGACGCGCTCGAAGGGGCGCTGCCAGGTGACACGATCTCTTTCATCGGCGTGATCCAGTCCACGCGCATGATTCACGGCAAGCGCACAATCTTCAAGGCGCAGGTGACCGACGGGCGCAACACGATTGACATGTCGTTCTTCAACGCCCGCTACGCTCCGCGGGTGCTCGCGGAAGGCACCCGCGGCATGTTCACCGGGAAGCTGTCCTACTTCAACGGCATGCCGCAGCTGCAGCACCCGGACTTCATTCTGCTCAACCAGTCCAGTTTCTCAGGCGAGAAGTCAAGCGGTGCTACGCACAGCTCCGGGTCGATGAAGCAGCTTGCCGCCTTCGGGGACCCCAATGAGATGTTGGCTGGCCGTGAGTGGTTGCCGGTCTACGCGGCAAAGAAGAACGTCTCCACATGGACCATTATGGGTGCGGTCGCCACCGTCCTCGAACACATCGGGGAGGTGGAAGAGCCGCTCGGCTTCACTCCCGAGGGCTTCATTTCTCTTCAGGACGCTCTGTGGCAGATCCACTTGCCCGGGCCCCACGGCCCCGACGCCGCCCGGAACCGCCTGAAATACAACGAGGCGCTGCGGGTGGCTCTCATCATGGCGGTGCGCCGCGAGGATACGGCGCATCGGACGGCGCCGGCGCTTCCGCGCGTCGATAAGCGCAACCAAGCGCAACTCTTGAGCGCTTTGCCGTTCTCGCTGACCGACGGGCAGCTCGGTGTGCTCGACGAGATCACCTCAGACCTACAGCGCACGATCCCGATGACCCGCCTGCTGCAGGGCGAGGTCGGTTCCGGAAAAACGATCGTGGCGTTGGCTGCGATGCTCCAAGCGGTGGACAACGGCATGCAGTGTGCGCTGCTTGCCCCGACGGAAGTGCTCACCCTGCAGCACGAAAAGTCCCTGCGTAAAACCTTGATGCGCACCGGTGTCCATGCCCGCGTGGTGGCGCTGACGGGGTCGATGCCGACTGTGCAGAAACAGGAGGCGCTGCTGGCGATCATGACGGGGGAGGCCGACATCGTCGTGGGCACGCACGCGATCATTCAGCAGAGCGTGGAGTTCTTCAACCTCGGTTTCGTCGTTGTGGACGAGCAGCACCGCTTCGGTGTGGAGCAGCGCGACATGCTGCGCGACAAGGCAGGGGATATCACCCCGCACTTGCTGGTAATGACGGCGACACCGATTCCGCGCACCATCGCCATCACCGTCTTCGGCGACTTGGAAGTGTCCACTCTGCGAGAGCTTCCCGGTGGCCGCAAACCCATCCAGTCGGCGATCGTGCCGGAGTTCAAGGAGACGTGGGTCGCGCGTGCCTGGGTGAAGATTCGCGAGGAGGTCGCCGCCGGCCACCAGGCCTATATTGTGTGCCCGCGCATTGAGGGGCCCGGCGGGGTGCTCGAGATGGCGGAACGCCTGCAAGCCGTGGAGTTGCAGGGCCTGCGAATCGAGATTCTGCACGGGCGCATGAAAGGCGAGGACAAGGACCGGACCATGTCCGAGTTCAGCGCCGGAGAGATCGATGTGCTCATCTCCACGACGGTCATCGAGGTCGGTGTCGATGTACCGAATGCAACGGTGATGATGGTGCGCGAATCCGAGCACTTCGGCGTCTCCCAGCTCCACCAGCTGCGCGGCCGTGTGGGTCGTGGTGGGCACCAGTCGCTGTGCTTGTTCCATACCTTCGCCGAACCCGATACACCCCAATTGGAGCGCGTTTCGCGCATTGCCGAGGTTTCCGACGGGTTCGAACTCGCCGAGCTCGACCTGGAGATCCGCCAAGAGGGCGACGTGCTGGGCACATCCCAGTCCGGCAAGGAGCGACAGCTCAAGCTGCTCAACCTGGTCGAGGACTATGAGATCATCCAGCGCGCCTACGACGACGCCGCCGAGATTGTCGCCCGCGACATTGAGCTGGCCCGCTCCGTCACCGAAGAGATGATCCTCGAAGAATTCGAGTACTTGGATAAAAGTTAAAGTGGTCGCATGAGCCGAATCATTTCGGGCGAAGCCCGCGGACGCAAGATCAAGGTGCCGCCGGAAGGCACCCGCCCCACCTCAGACAGAGCGAAAGAGGGGTTGTTCTCGTCGCTGCAGGTGCGGTTCGGCTTCGTCGGCAAGCGTGTGCTCGACCTGTTTTCCGGCTCGGGCGCGCTGGGGCTCGAGGCCGCATCGCGTGGCGCCGACGAGGTCGTGCTTGTCGAGTCCGACCCGAAAGCCGTTGAGATAATCAAGCACAACGCCCAGGCCGTCGGCCATCCGAACGTGCACATTGAGCCCGTCAAGGCCTCCGCCTATGTGCCGCGTGCCCCGCGCGCGTACTTCGACATGGTGCTCGCCGACCCGCCCTACGACCTGCCCGACGAGGATGTCGCCGCCATGCTCGAAGCGCTCAAGCCCGCGCTTATCGACGGCGCAGCTGTCGTCATCGAACGCCACCGCGACAGCGCAGAAACCGCATGGCCGGAGGGCTACACACCTACCGGTCAAAAGTTGAAGAAGCGCCTGTATGGTATCGCTCGTATGGACATGGCTGTCTACGACAGTGCCGACAAGAACGAGGAAGAACAATGACGAAGGCAGTATGCCCAGGATCCTTCGACCCTGTGACCAACGGTCACCTGGACATCTTCACCCGCGCCGCGCGTAGCTTCGATGAAGTCACCGTCCTGGTGACCGGCAACCCGAACAAGCAGTCCGGCCTGTTCAGCATTGACGAGCGCATGGACCTCATTCGCGAAGTCACCAGCCACATTCCCAATATCACCGTTGACACATGGGGCGGTCTGCTGGTGGACTACACCACCGCGCACAACATCGGCGCGCTGGTGAAGGGTCTGCGCTCCTCCCTCGACTACGACTACGAGCTACCCATGGCGCAGATGAACCGGCGGCTCTCCGGCGTGGACACATTCTTCCTCATGACCGACGAGAAGTACGGCTACATCTCCTCGTCGCTCTGCAAGGAAGTGGCCAAGTACGGCGGCGACCTGAAGGGGCTTGTGCCGGACCCGGTTTTCGAGGCGATGAACCAGAAGTTCAGCGGCACTACTTAGGTCCAAGGGCCGCTTGCGGAAAAGTTGACAAACCTGAAGCCGGTCTAGCGCCCCATATCGCTTCTACCTGCGGAAACGGTTCTAGGCGGAAATTGAGTTTGTCAACTTTTCCGCACGCAGCGATCGGCGAGGATCCGCACTGGGGCGCGGCCCCCGAAGATCCCTAGAAGATCGACGAGAGGAACTCCTGCGTGCGGGCTTCCTTCGGGTTGTCGAGAACTTGCTCGGGAGTGCCGTACTCGACAATGGCGCCGTCAGACATGAAGGCGACTGTATCGGCGACCTCGCGGGCGAACGCCATCTCGTGGGTCACCACCAGCATGGTCATTCCGGATGCGGCCAGCTCGCGCATCACGCGGAGGACTTCGCCGACGAGTTCGGGGTCGAGGGCGGAGGTGGGTTCGTCGAAAAGCATGAGCTTGGGGTCCATGGCTACCGCACGCGCGATGGCGACGCGTTGCTGCTGACCTCCGGAAAGCTGGACGGGGTAGGCGTCTGCTTTGTGGGCGAGGCCGACTTGCTCGAGCAGCTCCATGGCCTTCTTCTTGGCAGTCTCCGGCTTCTCGCCCTTGACGTGGATGGGCGCTTCGATGATGTTCTCCAGGGCGGTGCGGTGGCCGAAGAGATTGAAGGACTGGAAGACCATGCCGATGTCGCGGCGCTGGCGGGAGGCATCCTTTTCCGAGATTTGGTACAGAACACCGTCTTTTTCGCGGTACCCGATGAGGTCCCCATCGACGTAGAGGCGGCCGGCGGTGACCTGCTCGAGGTGGTTCACGCAGCGCAGGAACGTCGACTTACCGGACCCCGACGGGCCGATGAGGCAGGTGACCTCGCCTTTTTGCACTTCGAGGTTGATGCCCTTGAGCACGTCGAGCGAGCCGAAAGACTTCCAGACGTCGACGGCCTGAACCATGGGTGTGCTAGTCATGAGCGCTTCCTACCTTTCCTCGATGACGGTGACGTTGTGGGGTGTTTTGCCTTCAGCGTCGGTCAGCGCCGCGAGCTGGCGGGCCGTGAGTTCGCGGGTGACACCACGGTCGAAGTAGCGCTCCAGGTAGTACTGGCCGATCATGAGGATCGAGGTGATCACCAGGTACCAGGTGGCGGCGACAAGCAGCATCGGCACTGGCTCGAAGAGCGCGGCGGCAATGTCTTGGCTGCGGCCGTAAAGCTCGAGCGAGTAGGGGATAGCCACCACCAGCGAGGAGGTCTTCAGCAGGGAGATGAACTCGTTGCCAGTTGGCGGGATGATGATCCGCATTGCCTGCGGTAGCACCGTGCGGCGCATGGTCATGCCCCAGCCCATGCCCAAAGCTTTCGACGCTTCGATCTGCCCTTCCGGAACCGAGTTGATGCCGGAGCGGACGATTTCGGCCATGTAACCAGCTTCGTTGAGGCCCAGGCCAAGCACCGCGAGGGCGAAAGCGGAGGACGTGAGTGCCTCCATGGAGATCTCAGTGAAGCCGAGGTCGACAGACTGGTAGATCGCTCCGAGAAGTCCCCAGAACACCAGTTGGACATATACCGGGGTACCTCGGAAGACCCACAGGTACAGCCACGCAATGGATTTGAACACTGGGTTCGGCGACATGCGCATGACTGCCAGGATCACGCCGAGCACCACACCGATGATCATGGCCAGCACCGTCAGCGCCAGGGTGTGGCCGGCGGCGCTGAGGATGCGGGTGTCAAAAAGGTACGCGAAGTAAGTGCCCCAGCCGTAGGCCTCGCGGCGCGCGGCGTCGAAGATGAAGAGCGCGAAAAGCATCAACAGGATCACCGCGGCGACCCATCGTCCCGGGTGGCGCAGCGGTTTAGCCTCGATGCGTTGCGGGCGTTCGTTGCGTTGAGCCATTAGTGTCCTCCCACTGGCTGCTCGTTGATCAGGGCCTCATCCAACAGGCCGGTTTCCACATTCCACTGTTCCAAGATGCGCTGGTATTCGCCCGTATCAATAAGGTGTTGCATGGCTGCGGCGAGCGCGTCCGCCAGCGGCGAATCCTTCGGCACCGCGATGCCGTAGGGTGCGGCGTCGAACATCTCGCCGGTGAGCTCGAGCTGGCCGTCCGAGCGTTCCACGGCCCAGGCCGACACAGGTGAGTCCGCGCTAAGCGCGTCAGCGCGCCCGACGAGCGCAGCCAATGCAGCATTGTCCGACGTGTCGTAGGACAGGATCGTGATCGGGTTGCCTTCCTCTTCGCACTTCTCGGCTTTCGGGCGGATGTCGTCCGTCTCTGACACCGTCGTGCGCTGCACGGCAACGGTGAGCCCGCAGGGGTTCTCCGGGTCGACCCCGCTGCCGGGCTGAGTCGCCCACTGGATGCCGGCGTACAGGAAGTTGACGAACTCGAAGTTCTCGCGCCGTTCCTCCGTGTCAGTGAAGCCAGACATTCCCGCGTCGAGCGTTCCGGCCTGAACGGCGGGCAAGATCATGGAGAAATCCTGCTCCTGAGCCTGGAACTCCAGACCCATAACGCTGGCGAGGGCGTGGCCGAGATCCATCTCCAGACCAATCATCCGGCCTTGCGAGTTCTTGAACTCAAAAGGAGCGAACGGGGGATTGGTACCGATTGTCAGGGTGCCGGATGCCTGTATATCTTCAGGCACCATCGCGGCGATCTCGGGAACCTCATCCGGCGTGATCTGCTCCCAACCGTCAGGGTGTCCGCCCTCGACGTTGGTGACGCAACCAGCGAGCATGCTTATCGACGCAATGCTGGCCGCGCAGGCTGCCACCTTGAAAGGTTTGAACATAGAAGAAGCATACAATGCCTTCGAGTGAAGAAATTGTATGCCTCGGTCTTGGCTCAGTCCCACTCGGAACGAGCATTGGTGTGGTCTAGCGCGGCATGTTAGCCATGACCAGCTGGATGATCTGGCCGATGATGGTGATGCCCGCTGCGATGATGACGTAGTTGAGGATGGCGCGGGTCAAGCCCTCGGAGCTCGTCGCAGTGTCCATAGAGGACATATCCCCAAAGGGCTCGAGGCCATTTTTGAAGAAGTCCTTGGTGCTGGAGTTTTCCTGCAGAACCGACTTCTCGGGATCTATGCCGCGTTCGATGCCAGTGGTGATTTCCTCGGAGATTTTTCCGATCTTGTCCTGTGCATCTGCCACGGCGGGGAAAGCTCCCAGGGTCAGGGCAGCCGCGGTGGCGACGGAGACGGCTTTAGTAACGATGGATTTGCGCATGCGGGCAGTGTACCCCGCGGGTGCCCCCGACGAAACTGCGCTGAGAGCAAACTGGCCGTTTCCTGTTGGGGTTTCCTTGTATGTGCTTTATTCTTAGTTGGTCTTTACGCGGAAACCGATGCCTCACGGGGCGCGAGGAATAAGAGAATGTTGCTGAAGAAGATTGCGGCGGTCGCTGTCGCGCTCGGGTTTGTAGCGGGCGGTGCTGCGCAGGCGAGTGCTCAGGATATGAGCTCGGTGCTGGAGTCGCCGAATGTGAACACGTGCTCGCGCGAGTTCCTCATTACTATTCCCGGTGGTGCCAACACTGCTTCGTTCCTCCCGGAGAAGGCTCCTGTCGGCCCGAAGGTGACTCCGGTGGCGCAGCGCGTGCACCAGCGCACCGGTGGGACGACGCAGCCGGTGTGGATCACCTACCCGGCCGTGCCGTTCACGCTGATGACGTACACGGATTCCGCGCGTGCCGGATATAACGATGCTTCTGCGACGATGCGTCGATTGTCCCGCATGTGCCCGGATGCGACCTTTAGCATTACCGGCTTCTCTGAAGGCGCTGGCATCGGTGCGCAGTTGATCAACGACATCGCCCACGACCGCGGGCCGATCCAGAAGGAGAAGTTTCGCTCAGCTGCGCTGATCTCCAACCCCCACCTGGCTGACAACGGTGGCCACTTCCGCGCTGGTGCCACGGCCGCCGATAAGGGCGCGTTGGAGACACTGGAGGGTGGTTACGGTGAGCTGGGCCCGCGCGTGCTGGATATCTGCCGCCCCGATGACCCGATCTGCTCGCTTCCCGACGAGTGGCGCCGCCACGTCGACCCCATGCTGCGCGTGGCCACTTTGAGGGGGCAGATGCCGATCACTGAGTTGGCGGCGATCGTCGCAATGCGCTCTCCCACGACGTTGCCGCTGTTGTTGAGCGTTTACAACCACGGCCAGTACGGCGAGGTCTCTTACGGTGAGGCCGTGAACTGGATTACCGCCGCCCGTTAGTCAGTTCTTGACGTCGACCATCGGCTCCGGGTACATCGGGGTGTGTCGCTCCGGCACCCACTGGTTGATGTAGAGCCCCTGAGGGTCGAACTTCTCCTCCTGGAGAAGGGGGTTGAAGATGCGGAAATAGGGTGCGGCATCGTCGCCGCAGCCGGCGACCCATTGCCAGTTGAAGGGGTTGGAAGCGTAGTCGGCGTCGACAAGCGTGTCCCAGAACCACTCTTCGCCGTGACGCCAGTGGATTCCGAGGTTCTTTGTCAGCCAGCTGCCGACGACCATCCGCACCCGGTTGTGCATCGTTCCGGTGGCCCACAACTCGCGCATCCCGGCATCGACCATTGGGATTCCTGTTTCACCTTTCTGCCACAGGGCGAGCTCATCGAGGTGCTGGGCTTCGTCCGGATCGTTCGGCACCATCTTGGGGTGGGCAAAGGCTCGCGTTGTGGAGCCAGGGGTGGCCTGGTCCGTCCACGCCCAGGGAAACGCGTTGAACTGCTCGCGGACATTGTGCGTGGCCAAGTTGGGAATGTAGTAGAGCCGGTGCCACGCGAAATCTCGCCACAGCAGCTGGCGCAAGAACGCCCAGGCATCTGCGGCGACGGTGTGATTGGCGTCTGCGAAAGCGGCCGTCTCCGCCCAGGTCTGGGCGGGACTGATCTCCCCGAAGCGCAGGTGCGCTGACAGGCCCGACGTCGCATCAACCGAGGGGATGTCGTTGCTGTCCTTGTAGCTCGTATCCGCCAATCCGTCGAGGAAGTCACGGAACCTCCGTTGCGCTTGCGTCTCACCGGGATGGCAGTGCTTGGCGAGGGTCTCCACCGCCCAGAACGGCTCCTCGAAGGTCGGTGGTGCACTCGTCACGCCGGTTCCGTGGAGGTCGGGGATGGGGAGGGGGGTGGGTGGAGCGTCGATAAGCATGCTTTGCGACGCCTTGCCATACGGCGTGAACACCCTAAACGGCGTGCCACTACCTGTCTGCACAGTCCACGGCTCGTTCAGCAGGTAGCCGGGGTGAGAGGTGACCTCGCACGTTCCCGCCAATGTGCGCTTGAGTTCAGCATCGACATCGCGGAAGGGGAGGTGGTAGCGGCGGTTCCACGTCACCGCCGTGGCACCCAGCTCTGCGGCGATCCTCGGGACGATCTCACGGGGATCACCGTGCTCGATGATCAGGTGTACACCGCGTTGCGCCAGATCAGCGTGTAGTTTGCGGACGCTTTCACGCTGCCACCACGCCGCTGCGGCACCCAGTGGGCGAGCGGCATCGATCTCCTCGAAAATGAACAGCCCGACCACATGGCCGTGCTGCGCTGCCCACGTGAGGGTGGCGTTATCCGTGAGCCGGAGGTCGTCGCGGAACCAGACAAGTGCGAGGGGCTGCGGGGTGGGGGAGACCATGTCTTTCAGACTAAACCCGGTCAGCTAGCGGGGAGCGGCGTGGTTTCAGAGGGCGTCCTCGCGGGCGCTAGAGCACCTGGTTCACACGGGTAGCCACGTAGCGCGAACCAGCGTGGGAGGGGTGGTAGGCCATGTTGTAGTTCTCGGTGGTGGTGTCGATGAACCCGGCGACCCAGCGGTTCTTGTCCGGCGCGCAGGAATGGTTGTTGCGGGATTCGTTCTTGATGTCAATGAAGGTGGCGCCGATCTCACGCGCTGCACGCATCTGGGCATCGCGAGCACCCAGTTCCATCGCCTGAAGATGGCCAAGCGGAATGCCCCCGGGCATGTTCGGAATCACGTTGAGCAAGCAGATGCGCTGCAGGCCGGTGGGCTCAGAGATGGAGAGCAGGCCGGGCATGATAATGCGGGCGTTAGGGGCAATGCGGCGAATCTTGCCGGCAGCGGTGTGCAGGTTGCGGACGTAGACGTTCTGGATGTCACGGAAGTCTCCGGAGGCACAGTTGAGCACGTTCAGGGGTGCGTAGTCGTTGAAGCCGGTGGAGATCAAGACGGTAGTGGTGCCGCGGTTGAGATCGCCCTTCGCGATCGCGCGGTCGATGCGGTGGAGCAGCGAGGTCGAGTTTCCACCGGATAGCGTCACATCTGTTACTGATGTGACAGAAGTGACGTATGTTCTTTCTGGATGGGTAGTGGAGCTCAATTGTCCTGTCATTTGAATATCGGGCCCTGCGTGTGCGCTCGGTTGGGGGTAACTGCGGAAAATATGGGCAGGAGCGCATAGTGGGCGCTTCCCATGGTCTATAGTTTGACCAATATTTAGAACTCGCCGACGTGGGAGGACCCCCATGGAAGATCTCATCAGCACGCTTGAAGGCCTGATCTGGTCGAATGCGCTCGTATTCCTCTGTCTAGGTGCTGGCGTGTACTTCACAGCCGTGACGTTGTTCTTGCAGGTGCGTTGCTTGCCAGACATGATCAAACAAATTCGTTCGGGGGAGGACTCAGAATCGGGAATTTCCTCGTTCCAGTCGCTGATGGTCTCGCTGGCTGGCCGCGTCGGCGTGGGAAACATCTCTGGTGTGGCCACGGCCATCGCCTTCGGTGGTCCGGGTGCGGTGTTCTGGATGTGGCTGGTGGCCTTCCTGGGTTCGGCCACCTCCTTCGTCGAATGCTGCCTGGCCCAGGTGTATAAGGAGAAGGATCGTGACACGGGTGAATACCGCGGCGGCCCTGCCTATTACATCGAGAAGGCGTACTCCCACACCAAGGCCCGTCCGTTCGCGCTCGTCTACGCTGTCCTCTTCGCGGTCATGATGATCCTGGCTACCTCGTACTTCTTGCCGGGTGTTCAGGCCAACGGTGTGGCCGCAGCCGTCGATAATGCATGGAGCGTTCCCACGTGGGCGACTGCGCTGGTGATGGTCGCGCTGCTCGCTGTCATCATCCTCGGTGGTGTCAAGCGCATCGCCTGGTTCGCGTCCATGGTCGTGCCCTTCATGGCGGTGTTGTACATCCTGGTCGCCGTGATCATCCTGTTTGTGAACGCGTCGGAGATCCCCGATGTCTTCGGCCTGATCTTCCGTTCCGCGTTCGATCGCGAGGCACTGTTCTCCGGTATGCTCGGCGCCGCCATCCTGTGGGGTGTCAAGCGCGGTATCTACTCCAACGAGGCCGGCCAGGGCACCGGCCCGCAGTCGGCCGCTGCTGCCGAGGTGTCCCACCCGGCGAAGCAGGGGTTCGTGCAGTCGTTCGCCGTGTACGTCGATACGCTGCTCGTCTGCTCTGCGACCGCATTCATCATCATCTCCACCGATATGTACCGCGTCTTCGAAGGCGACGAAGAAGGCCCGGTCCGCTACTCCGGTGCGATCTCCGAGACGATCGCTGTCGGCCCCGGCTATGTCCAGTCGGGTCTTGACACATTGATCCCGGGCTTCGGCGCGAGCTTCGTGGCGTTGGCCATTCTCTTCTTCGCCTTCACCACGATCGTCGCTTACTACTACATGGCAGAGGTCAACTTCAGCTACCTCAACCGGTGGATCGAGAACGACACCGCCCGCAGCGTGGTCATTTGGTTCCTGCGCGGTCTGATTCTCGTGTCTGTGTGGGTCGGTGCAACCACGACTCCGGGCACTGCGTGGGCGCTCGGCGACATTGGCGTCGGCGTGACGGCGTGGCTGAACATCGTTGCTATCCTCGTGCTGCAAGTTCCCGCACTGAAGTGCCTTTGGGATTACCGCCGCCAGAAGAAGGCTGGCCTCGACCCGCAGTTCGATCCGGAGGCAGTGGGCATCCGCAACGCGACGTTCTGGGAGGCGCGCAAAGAGCAAATGCTTATCGACGGCTCCTGGACCACCCCCTCCACCCACGAATCCAACAGCATTCTGGAACGGTATCCCCGGGCCTAAAACCGCACGTGCGTGGCGGTCCACGGGCCTAGGCTGGGAGGTAGAACCCTTTCATCTAAGGAGGTATCCCAATGGCCACCGAGAACTTTCAGAAACTGATTGACACTCTGGAAAACACGCGGGCTGAGCGCGAGGAACTGTACAAGTGGTTCCACCAACACCCCGAGCTCTCGATGGAGGAGCACGAGACCGCCGCGCGCATTGAGGAAGAACTCAAGCGCTTAGGCCTCGAGGTGCAGACATTCGCTGGCACCGGCAAAGTCGCTGTCATCCAAAACGGTGAAGGCCCGGTAGTTCTGTTCCGTTCTGACCACGACGCATTGCCGATCGCCGAAGAATCCGACGTCGACTACGCCGCGCCGTACGAGTTAGGCAAGATGCACGCCTGCGGCCACGACATGCACACCACCGCCCAGCTCGGTGCGGTCGGTGCACTAGTGCGCAACAAGGACTTGTGGTCCGGCACGTTCATCGCGCTGTTCCAGCCCGGTGAGGAAGCCGGCGGAGGGGCGCGCCGCATGGTCGAGGATGGTCTCGTCGATAGGCTGCCGAAGCCAGACTACGTCTTCGGTCAGCACATCTTCGCCGAGGACCCGCCGTACGGCTTCATCTTCACCCCGGGGCGCATGACCACCGCCGCATCGAACTGGAAGGTGCGCATCCACGGCAAGTCCGGCCACGCGTCACTTCCGCACCGTTCCATTGACCCGATCCCCACCGCCGCGTCGATCGTGACCCGCCTGCAAGCCGCCGTCGTGCGCGAGGTCGACCCATTGGAGATCGCCATCATCTCCGTCGGTTCCATCAACGGCGGAACCACCTCGAACTCAATTACGGACATGGTGGAACTAGGCATCAACACCCGTGCCTCCACTGACGCGATCTCCGAGCAGATCCAGAACATCATGAAGCGCGTGGTCACCGCCGAGTGCGAAGCGGGCAACTGCCCGCAGCCGCCGGAGTTCGAATACCTCGACTCCGTCCCGGTGGTCTACAACGACCCGGAGCTCACTGAACGGGTCAAAGACACCTTCACCGAGTTCTTCGGTGAGGATCTGGTGCAGTACGGTCCCGGGTTCCCCGGCTCCGAAGACTTCCCGATCATCCCGAACGCCTGGGACGTACCGTACTTCTTCATCGGCTGGTCCGGTTTTGAAGAGGGGCAGGCTGGCCCGCCGAACCACTCCAAGGGATTTGTGCCACAGATCCAGCCGTCTTTGGACCGTGGCTCGATCTCCGTGCTGCTCGCAGCCGCCACGGTGATGGGGACGGACGATTAGGCGGCTGGGCTTTACAAGGTCCTGCGGGGCGCCTTCTGGGGCCCACGTGCTATGACCCCCAGGGCGTGACCTTCAAGGCCCCGTTCGCCCGCACGTGCCATGAACCTCTGTCTATCTCTTCGGTGCCGATGTCCACAGCTGACGGGAATTCTTGATCGGGAAGGTGAAACCGAGCATGAAGATGATCGTGACGAACGGAACGAGCACGAAGCGCATGTAGAATGGTTCAGTTACCGTCCGCCTACGCAGAATGAGGTACACATCATGACCACACGCAAGACCATGGCAATCGCAACCGTTGCAGTGGCGGGTTTGTTCGCTGCTACTGCATGCTCCTCCGAGAATACTGAGGTGCCTCAGACCCCTGAGACCACAGTCCAGGAGGAGACGAGCGCGGAACAGAACCACGAGCACGGAGACGACGCCAGCGACCACAACCACGGCGGCCACGAGGGCCACGAGCACGCTGAAGACGGTGGCCCCGCCCCCGAAGGCATGACAGAGGCTTCCGCTCCGACCTATCCCGTCGGTACGGAAGTCATTCTCACCGCGGACCACATGCCCGGCATGGACGGTGCGGAGGCCACCATCGTCGGCGCTTTCGATGGCACGTACACCTACGCCATCTCCTACGACCCGACCGACGGTGGCGAGCGTGTGACCAACCACAAGTGGGTTGTTCAGCAGGAGCTCGAGGATGCTGGCGAGGAGCGCTTGGCCGACGGCACCGAGAAAGTTGTCACCGCCGAGCACATGAAGGGCATGAAGGGTGCGACAGCCACGATCGACAGCTCTACCGATGAGACTGTCTACATGGTCGACGTTGAGGCCGACGGCATGACCATGAAGAACCACAAGTGGGTCGTCGAGAGCGAGATCAAACCCGCGAACTAGCAGAGTCATGAAACTCACTGTCATTCGCGGAGACATCACGCGAGAGCTTGTCGACGCTATCGTCAACGCCGCCAACTCTTCCCTCCTCGGGGGAGGTGGGGTCGACGGGGCGATCCACCGTGCTGGCGGCCCGGCTGTCCTCGCTGCCTGCAAGAAAGTCCGTGCGGAGCAGTGCCCCGACGGGCTACCCACCGGTGACGCTGTAGCGACTACCGCGGGCGACCTTTCTGCCACATGGGTCATTCACACTGTCGGTCCAGTGCACGGTCGCGGCACGCGTCAAGAACTCGTATCGTGTTACCGCCGCTCCATGGAGGTAGCAGGCGAAATCGGTGCCCGCACTATTGCTTTCCCGCTGGTGAGCGCCGGTGTTTACGGTTGGCCGCTTGACGACGCCGCTGCCAGCGCCATCGAAGGCGTCACCGAGTCCGGCGTCGAAATGGACGAGGTCCGCTTTGTCGCCTTCTCACCGGAGACTGAGGAAGCGTTGCAGAAAGCACTCGACGACCGGTAACTATGCCTGCTAGTGCACAAGAGGGCAGCGCCGTATCGCCGCTGCGCCCAGTGATCCTCATCCTCATCGGATCGTTGGGGAACCAATCATCGTCCGTCATTTCCTCGACGTTGTTTGCTCAGCTTGGCACGGTGGCTGTGTCGACGCTTCGTCTTGCCCTCTCTGCGGCGTTCCTGTTCGTCATCTTCCGGCCAAGGCTCACCAAGCTCAGCCGCGAACGATGGATCAATGCCGTCATCTACGGTGCGGCCATGGCAGCAATGAACCAATTCTTCTTTGCTGCGGTCGCCCGTATCCCGTTGGGCGTCGCGGTCACATTGGACTTCCTCGGGCCGTGCTTAGTGTCGTTTTTTGGGATCAAGTTCTGGCAGGGCAGGGTATGGGCTCTCGTGGCGTTTGCAGGGATCGTGCTCATCACGGGCCCTTCCTCAGGTCTGGACCCGCTCGGGATCACATTCGGTCTCATTGGGGGAGGCTTCTTTGCTGCCTACACTGTGTTCGCTGAACGCGTTGGAAAGGCCGAAGGCGGGCTTGGGGACTTAGCAATCTCCGTAGCAGTCGCCGCGATTCTCACCTTCCCACTGGTTGCGCCGTCGCTTGGAAACGTCGATAAGCGCGCATGGCTGATCCTCACCATTGCCGCAGTTGTGGGAGTGGTCATTCCGTACATTGCGGACACATTGGCGGCGAAGTTCTCCTCGGCACAGGTCGTCGGCACGCTTTTTGCTCTTGATCCTGTGCTTGGTTCTCTGCTCGGATGGCTCTTCGCCGGCGACCAGCTCACCGTGCGCATGGTCGTCGGCATTGCCTTGGTGACCGTTGCGGGCGCGGCCATTACCTGGCAGTCGGCCCCGAAGAACGAGACAAAGCCCGAGCCTTTCTAATCGGTCTACAGCCTCAGCAGGCCGGCGGAATACTTTTCCCGAAAGCCATCGGGGGCGGAAACGCGCTGGCCTGGAAAACCGCCAGACCGGAACACGCGGTTGAAATAGTCGACGAAGGGCTCGTGGATGGGTTGTGCGTGCGCGTCCTCGTTCACGAATGTGCCTTCAACGGTGGGAGCGGGAAGTTCGAAACCGTACGGTGCCCCTCCGGAAATATTCGCTTTGTGCAGGCTATCTGGCGCCACGGACAGGTCATGCGGCAAGACTAAGGCCCCGCGCAGTAGAAAGAGAACCATGATCGACGCAGTATTCCGGCCGCTGTCAGACGGCGACCGCGTATTACTGGAGCAGGCCACGCTCGGGAACGTGAATTGGAACGGTGACCGGTTCACCCTTGATCAGGTCAGGGAGACCGAAGCGTTAGCTCATTACCTCGAGTTTGATCCTGAGCGCGGGGACATCGGGATTGTAGCGGAGAGGGATGGTCGAGCTGTTGGCGTCGCGTGGGCGCTTTTCCTGCCGGCGGAAGACCCGGGGTTCGGGTACGTTGATGCGGATGTCCCCGAGTTGAGCCTGTGGGTTCATCCCAATGCGCGCGGCCAAGGGCTTGGCCGTCAGCTTCTGCGGGAGCTTCTTGACGCTTCCTCGCAGCGAGCAATCGATGCGGTCAGCTTGTCCGTTGAAGAGGGAAATTTTGCCCGGCAGCTCTACCTCTCGGAGGGGTTTAAGGACGTCCCCGGATCCGGAGTTAACGGCGTCATGGTACGCCAACTCCGCCGCTAGGGTCTTGGTTCTAAACTCGGGGGTTGTTGTTCTTGCCGATGGCGATGCCCAAAACGATTCCGACGATTAGGGCGATAACAGCAACGATAATGGTGACTAAAGAGAAACCAAACACAGCTTTTCCTTTCCTAGACGGGTGACTTAGGTCACACTACCGCCGTTACGCCAAACCGGCAGGAAATCGGAGAAAGTAGTGGTGCCCCAGGTGAGACTCGAACTCACACTGGACGGGTTTTGAATCCGTTGCCTCTGCCAATTGGGCTACTGGGGCGTGCTGAATAAGAATAGCGCAGCGTGTTTCACGGACGAAATGAGGTCTAGACCAGCAAGAAAGCTGCGCCTTTAATCGGGGTCTTCTTCGATGTTGTTGACTGCGGAGACAAACGCCTCAGCGCCTTCCCGCTCGAGGGCATCAAGAGCTTCCTGGAGAAGGGTTTGACGGTGAGACCCACCCAGCCTGTTGGCTTTGTTGATCACTTCCGGGGTGATGCGGTCAAGCCCGGGGTCTAACAAGGAAAGCGGAATACTCCCGACCTCGTATGGCGCGTCAGGAGGAATCCTCTTGTGCAGGACGTACATCACTACGAAAATCAGCGCTGGAGCGATGAGAAAAACCCAAAGCATGAGAAGTGCGGGGTCCCGGGGCTCACTGAAGAGGTAACCGATCAGTCCCAGCAGCGCGAAGGGGATGAGCATGCTCGCGAGACACCCGGCGCACCCTAACCAGATGTAGATCGTCCTGATCCGTTCGATCGTTGGGGTTGTTGGAGACGCTGTCGTTGTCACCACCATGGCCGAAGAATCGGGCGCTAGTTCGATCGAGATGCTTTTGTTCTTCGATGGCGGCAAGTCCGGGTATGGCCATACGTTTCGCGTCTCCAAGCGTTGCTCCTTTCTCCGTCATGGGTGAAACGCGCGCATCGGGCTGGAAGTTCGAGCAAGTGGCAAAACTAGAAGACTGCTGGAGGAGATAAACCAAAGACGATGCTTTTGACCTGCAGGTTTACGTGAGCGGTATTCCGGAAACCGGCCAGTAGTATTCCGGGCGCGGGGAGGTGTCCGGGCCACTCGGTAAAGTGGTGCCTTGTGACTGCGAACAAGAAACGCCTTTTGCTTATCGACGGCCACTCCATGGCCTTCCGCGCGTTCTACGCCTTGCCGGCCGAGAACTTCTCCACCTCCGGCGGGCAGAACACGAACGCGGTGTATGGCTTTCTGTCCATGTTCGCGAACATCCTCTCCGAGGAGCAGCCGACGCATGCTGCCGTCGCTTTCGATGTGGGGCGCAAGACCTTCCGCACGGAAAAATTCCCGGAGTACAAAGCTCAGCGCGAAGCCGCCCCGGAGGAATTCAAGGGGCAAGTGCCGATCATCCAGGATGTGCTGGGAAGCTTGGGCATCGTCACGTTGACAAAAGACAACTACGAGGCCGACGACATCTTGGCTACGCTGACGACGCAAGCGCAGGATGAATACGAGGTGGTCATTGTCACCGGCGACCGCGACTACATCCAGCTGGTCAACGACGACGTCACAGTCCTGTACCCGACTCGCGGTGTATCCACCCTGACCCGTTTCACCCCGGAGGAAGTGGAGAACAAATACGGTCTCACACCGGCCCAGTACCCGGATTTCGCGGCGTTGCGTGGCGACCCCTCGGACAACCTGCCTAACATCCCGGGCGTGGGGGAGAAGACCGCCACCAAGTGGATCGTGGAAAACGGGGACTTGGAGGCCCTTATCGCCAACGCCGACTCCATTAAGGGCAAAGCTGGCGATGCCTTTCGTGAGCGTATCGAGCAGGTCAAGCTCAACCGCGAACTGACCCAGATGGTCACCGATCTCGTACTGCCTGTCGGCCCGGATGATCTGGAGCTCAAACCGGCAGATGTCGGTGCAGTGGCGAAGGATTTCGATGATCTCGAGTTCGGCGTCAACCTCCGCGAGCGCGTTTTGGCAGCTGTGCCGACGGACGGCAGTGCGCCGGAGCCGGAGACCGTTCAGCTCAGCGAGGTCACGGTGGACGACGGCCCGCTTGACGAGTGGTTGTCCGCACATAAGGGCCAGGGTCTCGCCGTGTTCGTCACGGGTCATGGGGCGCCGGCGGCGGGGGATGCTGTGGCGGTGGGAATCGTCGACAAGCAGCGGCACGCTGTGAGCAAGCAGCTAGCGGAATTAAGCCCGGGGGAGGAGTCCGCGTTGCAGACGTGGCTCGAGTCGGCCGCACCGAAGTACCTGCACAGCGCGAAGGAGACGTTCCACATGCTGCGCGGCCGCGGGATCACTTTGCGCGGCATTGCGCACGACACAGCGATTGCGGCGTACCTGCTGCGCCCTGGCCAGCGTACGTATGATCTCGGCGACGTGTACCAGCGTCACCTGCAACGCCAGCTCACTACGGGCAGCGACCAGCTGAGCCTGCTCGATGAGGACACAACGCTTGTGGACTCGGCCGCGGCGATCCTGGAGCTCGCGGAAAAGCTCACCGAGGACTTGCGCGCGATCAATTCTTACGAGCTCTACGCCGATCTCGAATTGCCGCTAGTGACCATCCTCGCTGAGATGGAGGACACCGGAATCGCCGTCGACATGGGCGTCCTCGAAGAGCAGCTGAAAGAGATCGCGCAGAAAGTCACCGACGCAGAAGACACAGCACGTTCGCTTGTCGACGAACCCGACCTGAACCTCTCGTCCCCCAAGCAGCTCTCCGTCGTCCTCTTCGACAAACTCGAGCTGCCCAAGACGAAGAAGACCAAGACCGGCTATTCCACCGCCGCCAAGGAGATCGAGACGCTCGCCGCAAAGAACCCGCACCCGTTCTTGGATCAGCTACTCGCGCACCGCGAATGGCAGAAGCTCAAGTCCACCATTGAAGGCCTGATCAAGACCGTCCACGACGACGGCCGCATCCACACCACCTTCAACCAGACTGTCGCATCCACTGGGCGCCTCAGCTCCACCGAGCCGAATCTGCAGAACATCCCCGTGCGCACCGAGGCCGGCCGCCGCATCCGCTCCGCCTTCACCGTGGGTGACGGCTACGAATGCCTCCTCACTGCGGACTACTCCCAGATCGAGATGCGCGTCATGGCGCACCTGTCCGAAGATCCCGGCCTCATCGAGGCGTACAAGGAAGGAGAGGACCTGCACAACTTCGTCGGCTCCCGCGTCTTCGACGTGCCCATCGACGACGTCACCCCCGAGCTGCGCCGCCGCGTCAAAGCCATGAGCTACGGCCTCGTCTACGGCTTGAGCGCATACGGCCTGTCCAACCAGCTGGGTATCCCCGCCGGCGAAGCGAAGAAAATCATGGAGTCCTACTTCCAGCGCTTCGGCGGCGTGAAACGCTACCTCGACGAGGTCGTTGAACAAGCCCGCCGCGACGGCTACACATCCACCGTCTTCGGCCGCCGCCGCTACCTGCCGGAGCTCACCTCCGACAACCGTGTCGCGCGCGAAAACGCAGAACGCGCCGCCCTCAATGCTCCCATTCAGGGCACCGCGGCCGACATCATCAAGGTCGCCATGATCCGCGTCGACGCCGCGCTTAACGACGCCTCCCGCGACCAACCTTTCCAATCCCGCGTCCTCCTCCAAGTCCACGACGAACTCGTCGTCGAAGTCGCCCCCGGCGAGCTCGAGCAGGTTCAAGCGATCGTCGAGGAGGAAATGGACCGCGCCATCACACTGCGCGTCCCGCTGGAAGTCTCCGCCGGAACCGGCACCAACTGGGACGAAGCAGCACATTAGCCCGGGGCCGGCGCTTGTTCCGCGCGGCACCCGGGCTAATAGGGAAGGCAGGGGGGGAGGCCCCTCTAGATTTTCCTAGATCTTCGTGGAGCCGGAACCCGTGCTGGAATCGGCGGCCGCGTCAGAGCCCTCGCTGTCTGTACCGTCTGCACTGTCTGCGTCTTTGGTGTCTTCATCGTTTTCGTCCTCGACCTCGGACTGGAGGGCTTTCTGGAATTCTTCGTCATCAAGCATAGATTCCTCAGCCAGCTCGTCGAGCGACATGTCCGCGAACTCGCTGTCCGGGTCGAGATTCTCCTCGTCGGTCACCAGATGGACAGCGGCAGTGCGCAGCTCGCCCTCGCGGTCCAGGCGGTCGCGGTAACGGAAGTACTGGTAGACCAACACCGCGATCACGAACAGGCCCAAGTAACCCAGGATCGGGTACAGGTTGGCCACCAGTGGCTTGAAGCCGATGAACGACAGCACGAAGCCGACCAGGCAGGCGCCGACGTAAACCTTGTAGAAGTTGTCCGGGTTGTTGCGCGTCAGGCGCTTCGCCAGCGCGTAGATCATGCCCAGGCACGTGTTGAACACCATGAGGAAGATGACCCACGTCATGACCTGGCCGAGTGCTGGGTTGATGTTGAACAGCACGGTCAACAGCGGCAGATCGTCGCCGTTGATCTCCTTCGCCTCCATGAACAGCGTGACAACGAGCAGAGCCAGCATCGCCGCGTACAGGAAGCCCGCGACTATCCCGCCAATGCGGACCGACTTGTTGTCGAAGTTGTCGCCGCCGATCACAATCGCCATGGACACCGTGCACAGCGCGTTCAAGCCCGTATGGTTCAGCGCGCCCAGCCACCACGTGGGAGCGCCCGTCGCGCCCTCCACATTCTGCTGCGCCCATTCGCTTTGCGACGCAAAGTCCACGCTCGTATGCGTGAACGTCCAAATCGACGCGATTAGGACGAAAATGATGAGCAGCGGAGTGACGAGCCCCAGAACCATTGAGATCTTGTTCACATCCAGCCGGCCCACCAGCAGCATGATGACCAGCATGGCCACACCGCCGACATAGATCGGCCAACCGTATGCTTGCTCAAGGTTCGAACCGGCACCGGCGAACATCACGAAGCCCACACTGAACATGCAGGCGATCGCCGACCAGTCCATGATCTTCGATGAAAGCCCGTCCGAGACTTCGCCGAACACACGCGTGTGCTCGTTCGCCTGGAAATAGGAACCGAAAGCGAGGAAGGCCACCGCGGCAAAAGCCATGACCACACCGGCCAGGACAATGCCCCACATGCCCATCTCGCCGTACGAGACGAAGTACTGGAACGCCTCCATGCCGGAAGCGAAACCGGCGCCCACAACGACGCCGATGAAAGCGAAGCCGATACCGATACCGCGCTTCAACATAAAAACACCACCTATATGCCCTGCGGGCACTATCAAATTTGGTTGACTGTCTAAGGATAAAGAGATTGGTGTGAAAATGGTGAATTCGCGCCACAGATTTCTTCACCGCTCGCCCGGAAAGTGACCTGCGACGCGCGAGATCAAAGTTTGCTCGAGCTGGGCAAATGAACTAATCTCGGCAAGGCGTATCTACGCTGCCCGCGTGGCCCCGGTCGTAATAGGAGGGCCGCCCACGGCGGGAGCGAGATCGAAATCCCAGCGTGACCGGCCTCTTTTGGGGCGTCGATAAGCTGCTTTTTCGAGAGATGCGCTCATGTCCAACCGCTATCTCCTATCCATATTCGGAGCAACATAACCTATGCCCACTTCTACTACCCCGCAGGTTGCCATTAACGACATTGGCAGCTCTGAGGAATTTCTTGCCGCAGTTGACGCCACCATCAAGTACTTCAACGATGGTGACATTGTCACCGGCACCGTGGTCAAGGTCGACCACGACGAGGTTCTCCTTGACATCGGTTACAAGACCGAAGGTGTCATTCTGACCCGTGAGCTCTCCATCAAGCACGACGTCGACCCGGATGAGGTCGTTCAGATCGGCGATGAGATCGACGCTCTGGTCCTGACCAAGGAGGACAAGGAAGGCCGTCTTCTTCTGTCCAAGAAGCGTGCACAGTACGAGCGCGCCTGGGGCACCATCGAGGAGCTGCAGAAGAACGACCAGCCTGTCACCGGTACCGTCATCGAGGTGGTCAAGGGTGGCCTGATTCTCGACATCGGTCTGCGCGGCTTCCTGCCCGCATCCCTCGTTGAAATGCGCCGCGTCCGCGACCTGGACCCCTACATCGGCCAGGAGCTCGAAGCGAAGATCATCGAGCTGGACAAGCACCGCAACAACGTCGTTCTGTCCCGCCGCGCTTACCTGGAGGAGACCCAGTCCGCGGTCCGCTCCGACTTCCTCCACCAGCTGGAGAAGGGCCAGGTCCGCAAGGGTGTCGTGTCCTCTATCGTCAACTTCGGCGCCTTCGTCGATCTCGGCGGTGTTGACGGCCTGGTCCACGTGTCCGAGCTGTCCTGGAAGCACATCGACCACCCGTCCGAGGTTGTCACCGTCGGCGACGAGGTCACTGTCGAGGTGCTCGACGTCGATCTCGACCGCGAGCGCGTCTCCCTGTCGCTGAAGGCGACCCAAGAAGATCCGTGGCGCGTCTTCGCCCGCACCCACGCTGTGGGCCAGATCGTTCCGGGCAAGGTCACCAAGCTCGTCCCGTTCGGCGCATTCGTCCGCGTCGAAGAGGGCATCGAGGGCCTGGTTCACATCTCCGAGCTGGCACAGCGCCACGTCGAGGTGCCGGATCAGGTCGTCGAGGTGGGCCAGGAGGTCATGGTCAAGGTCATCGACATCGACCTGGAACGCCGCCGCATCTCCCTGTCTCTCAAACAGGCAGACGAGGACTACATCGAGGAGTTCGACCCGTCCCGCTACGGCATGGCCGACTCCTACGACGAGCAGGGCAACTACATCTTCCCGGAGGGCTTCGACCCGGAGACCAACGAGTGGATGGAAGGCTACGACGAGCAGCGTCAGGAGTGGGAGGCCCGCTACGCCGAGGCTGCCCGCCTGCACGAGGCTCACACTGCTCAGATCGAGCGCAACCGCGCCGCTGCAGCCGAGGCTGAGGAATCCGGCGAGGCAGCAGCTCCGTCCAACTACAGCTCCACCGGCGATGCTGCAGCTCCGGCAGCTCCGTCCGCTGGTGAGGCTGAGCAGGGTGGCTCGCTTGCTTCCGACGAGCAGCTCGCGGCTCTGCGCGAGAAGCTCGCAGGCAACTAACGCCTAGCATTTGTGGCCCGCACTCCGGTGCGGGCCTTTTTGCATGCTTATCGACGCCTTCCCCGCAACCCCTCCCTTGCGTCCCTGTGGATAAGTCTGGTTGTGGGGTGGGTTATCCACAGATTTTTGGTGGTTTTCTTATCGAGGGTGCCTTTTTGCTTAGCGTGTGTGTCATGAGCGATTTTGACGCGTTTCTTGGTTCTCTTGGCAGTCCGATGGATGTCCTGGCTGGTTTCGACCGTCAGGCTGCTTGTGCTGCCGGTGTCAAGCCTGCCACCTATATCGAGTGGGAGAAGGCTCACGAGGTCTATTTCGGGATAACTCGCTCTACTCGCAAGCAGGCGCAGGCGGTGCGTGTTGCGCGTCAGACGGGCAAGTCGTTGGATCAGATTCTGTTCATCGAGCAACACGTCAAAGCCGCCGGCTCCGAACGCGAAAAATGGAAGCTGCGCCTGGCGTTGTTGTCCGTGCGGGGTAACTATGAGACGTTGAAGCGCCGCGCCAAAGACATCGCCCCTGACCGAGGGTGTCCGATTGTTTGTGTGTGGGGGTTTGGTTTACAAGTAGTCTGCGAATCGGTCGGGGTAAGCCACGGCTAGTTGGTTGATGGCTTGTTTCCACCCGTTAGCTTTCGCTCCTTCAATATAGCCATTGCATTCGATGTCGCGCTTCGCTTTCTTCGCTCGCTGGGCAGCGCGTTTGTC
>NZ_JAGPZA010000008.1:0-93898 GCF_024454095.1 Corynebacterium sp. CCUG 69979
AAAGGGCCCCTCAAATAACAGAAAGTGTGCCCAACCCGCGACACGCCGACCAGACACACATTTTGCTACTTAACCCTCGAGTGCGGCTTTCAGGTCGGCTGACTGGACGATACCGGGGGGATGGTGCGAAAAGGCAGGTAGCTTTCGACTGAAACTCGGTCGAGTTCAAGTTCAACGTGTAACGCGGGGTGTTAATGACGCTTCGCGTTATTGGGGTAGTTTGAAGCGTAGCTCAGTAGTTCACCGACAAGGACGCTGAACGATTGTGGAATCGAGAGCGAGGTGGAGATTTTGACTACCACTGCCAAGCTCCCCCTATACATGAACTAGCCCCCGAAAGTTGGACTGGTTTAATTCTAGGCTGTAAGGGGTTCAAGGGTCTGATTCTGATACTGCATCGGGGTCAGGCCCTTTCAGCGAACTTCGTGCTCTCAATGAAAACTGCTCCCCACTAGTCGGTAACTGATTTCTCAGTCCAACTAATGGGGTGCAGTTCACCCCAGGCTGGCGGGGTTTTTACTTGTGCTCATTGCTGGCCACCGCCCAGGAGCCGAGCGAGACGGTGGATCTGCTGATCACTCAGCGGGGGAGCAGCGGCGATGCGGCTCACGGCCGACTCGATATCCTCAAATGTCGGCTGGCGGCCGGTGGGGCGTTTGAGGGCCTCGAGGTCAGCCCTCTCGATCTTGATGCGCCCACCGATTTTCCTGGCGCGCAGATGCCCCTCGGAGATGTACTTGCGGAGGGTGGAGTAGCCGCCGAAACCTTCGGCCACCGCATCCTGCAGGGTAAGAAGTGTTATCTCGTCTTCTAGTGACGGTAAGGCGAATGCGCCCATGGAAACTCCCGGTAGCGTTTCTCCTTCCGTCAAGAAGGCGCTACCGGAGCCAATCGGCGCTCCGGCCCGGGGTCCATCCCCTCAGGCGTATTCGGCGAGCCCGTTCCGTCGCGCGGGCCAGTGGCGACCATTGTCGCCAGACGTCCAATCCAATGACGCCCCAGGCAATTACTCCCGTCATGCTGCAGATGAAGGATAGTCACACCAGCACAACGTGACACCAGAATAACACGGATGAGCGGCCCAGAGCGTGACTGAGCGCTGTGAAGTTGTAGTTATGTGAAACGTGGTGGTCCAGTTCAACATATAGTGCTCTGCCGTAATTACTCTTCTGATATTGATCAATTTGGGGCTGCGCGTTCAGGTATAAGGAATCGGTTATCCATTAAACTCTCTAAAGCTGGATCTGGAGCGACCTTGTTTATGGGGAGTAACTTGCGCGACTGGAGGCGTGTCCCGTGAGGACTAGAGCAGGCTACATTGACCGAAGTAAGCTGAAGAACTGGGCCGATACTCGTAATTCGGAGTCTGAACTCCCGCGTCTGGTTCGTCGTCTCATCCTTGAAACGACACCGGGGTTGGTCCAGCTAGGGATGCCCGCAGGCGACGGCGTGGCAGCAGGGGATTGGGACGGTTCTGTTCGGGCAACCGAAGCGACGGCTTGGGTTCCAGATGGTTTGTCGGTATGGGAGTTGTCGGTTAATTCCAGCCCTAACAAGAAGGCCGATGAGGACTATTCTAAGCGAACAGACACTCCAGACGGCACACGGACCGCTGAATGCACCTATATCGAAGTGATCCTGCGCACTTGGACGGCACGGGACAAGTGGGCTACAAATAAGCGAAACGACCAGGTCTGGAGAGACGTCAAGGCTTTCGGGCTTGATGATATCGAGACCTGGCTTGAGGCCGCCCCAATTACATGGGCGTGGCTGTCGGAAGAACTGGGGCTTTCTCCATACGGACTTCGCACCGGTCTGACCTGGTGGCGAGATTGGGCAGCACAAACGAATCCAACATTGATACCGAAAGTTGTGCTCGCCGGTCGAACTGACACTGCCAAGGATCTTGAAGACGGGCTTGGTTCATCCGGCTCCGTCACTACGATTGCTGGCGCCTCGATGGAGGAAGTATGCGCCTTCATCGCTGCGATCGCCGTCAACCTTGATGACCAGGGCAGCGGCCAGATGCTCGCACGGCTCGCATTCGTCGACGACATATCCACATGGAGGCAGTTGACAACCTCGTCCCAACCGCTCGTCTTGGTCCCTCGCAGGCCCGAGTTGGCAAGCGAGATCCCCGCAGGTACTGTGCACAACTTTTGTGTGCCGGTTGTCTCCAACGAAGGTGCCGACGTCACACTTCCAGCGTTGGATGCTGCTGAGGCAGCAGTCGCGCTGACGAGCGCCGGAGTCACAGATAGAGATAGGGCCGATGAGCTCGGTAGGCTCGCACGGCGAAGCTTGACCGGTCTGCGGCGAAACTTGGCTGTAAAGGCCGTCCTGCATCGACCGACCTGGGCTGATGCGAGTCCGTCCCGAAACTTCCGATCAATCCTGTTGGTTGGCTCCTGGGGAGACAATGCAGAAGGGGATCGTTCGATCCTCGAGGCGCTCACGGGAACCGACTACGAGTCGTTTAGAGAGGCGATCACAGGAACAGCCGACAATCCTACCGATCCTCTGGTAATCCGCACTGGCGAAGCTTGGCATCTTGTCTCACCGGTGGATGCTTGGATGCTGTTGGTGCCGAAGCTGACTCACGATGACATGAAGCGGTTCGAGACCATCGTCGAGAGGGTCTTCGCAGAGGATGATCCGGCCCTCGACCTACCGCGGGATCAACGGTGGAGAGCATCGATTGATGGCAAAACCCGTCGCTACTCCGGTGACCTCCGCCGCGGCCTCGCTCAGTCGCTCGCTCTATTGGGAATGTACGGCGAAACTGTCGTCTTGTCGGGTGGAGTATCAGGGTCAGACTTCGCAAACTATCTGGCTGGGAAGCTACTCGAATGGGCGTCGACAGATGATACCGGGCGAGCGTGGCAATCATTAGCTGACATCTTGCCCCTCCTCGCTGAGGCCGGGCCGGACGCCTTCCTCGATGCGGTCAGTGCAGCAACAGCGGGCGATGCCCCTCTATTGGCCACCATGTTCCAGGACAACGCCGACGAATCGGGAATCTTCTCGGGCGGAACTCCCCACAGCAATCTGCTGTGGGCGCTCGAGTGCGTGTCCTGGTCCTCTGATCATTTCGGACGTGCTGTCGATCTCCTGGCACGCCTTGACGAGATCGATCCGGGTGGTCGGCTGGCTAACCGTCCCGCGGCCTCTTTGGCTGCAATGTTCCGCCCGTGGCATCCAGATAGCTCTGTCGATCCTGACCGGCGACTTATTGTCCTCGACACGTTGCGCCGAAGACGCCCTGGCGTCGCCTGGAAGTTGGAGTGCAGCATGCTTCCTGAGGGGCACGGGACACATTTCCCGATTAGTACACCTGCGTTCCGAACTTGGAGGCCGGACAAACTATCTGTGACATACGGCGAATTCTGGAAGATGACGACCGCCGCGGTAGAGCGTTGCATCGAAGATGCTGGTCAGGATGCGCAGCGCTGGTCAACGATCCTTTCTCACACGGCAGAGTTACCACCAGCAGACCGAGCGCGAGTGGTGGATGCTCTCGAATCGATGGCCGACCAGCCGCGGTTTACGGCTGACTTTCGAGAAGCGGTGTGGCGAACCCTGGTGGACCTCATCGGCCGTCATCGCAAGTTTCCGGATGCTGCCTGGACACTTCCCGACGAGGAACTCGGCAAGCTCGACGCACTGGCAGCGCGCTACCAGCCGAGGTCTGCGTATGTCCGACTGATCGGACTCTTTCAATCATGGACTCCGTATATCGGCGCTCACAAACAAGATGATTATGAAGCCTTTGAACGTGAGCTCGGGCGCCGACGCGTCCAAGCCGTAGAGAAGATCGAGGCCGAGGGCGGTTTTGACGCCATCACGAGACTGGCACGAGACGCGTCGGTGCCGGGGGCCGTTGGTATCGCCTTGGCGAAAATCGGCTCGTCGCACGATGATGAGTTGCTCGGTTGGTTGACGTCTGCCGACCAGGATCTCGCCAGCACCGCGATGTCGTATTTCTCGACTCGCTATTCCCTAGAAGGTTTCGCTCTGATCACAGACTTCCTTGAACAGAGCGATCTTACGGTCGATCAACGTGTTCGACTCCTGCTTGTCGCGCGCGACAACCTCGCGGAGGTATGGGCTCTGGTTGATACGGACCCGGATCTTGAGGCCCGGTACTGGAGGGCATTCCAGACAATCGGCTTGGGGCAAGACATTGACAAGATCGACGAGATTGCTGAGCACTTGATCCAAGTTGGCCGCCACGCCGACGTTGTACATCTCATGAGCATGTACACCCACATCGACAAGGACGGTCCGCGTCCCCAGGTAGCGAAACTCATTGTGCGAGCACTGGACGGGCTCCTGGCAGATCAAACTCCATCTGCCGCTGCTCGTGATCTATCGTCCTATGATTTTCAGCGGCTCTTCGCCTACCTCGAAGCTATGCGCGAGCACCTTGAGCCTGGCTGCCTTGTTCGACTACAGTGGTCGTACTTTCCGGCGCTCGGCTATGACGCGAGAGTCCCAGCGCTATCCGAAAGCTTAGCTGCCGACCCTGCAAAATTCGTCGAGATCGTGTGCACTGTTTACCGTGCCCGGCCGAGCGGCGAGGACGAAGAAGGCGCCGAGGACCCGGCTGGCGAAGAACAACACGACGCTTCCCTGGCAACCAATGCGTACCGCTTACTCAATGCATGGGACACACCGCCCGGCCTCGTCGATGGCGTCATGAATGCCGAGGTGCTTCGAGCCTGGCTTGATCGAGCTATGGAGCTCCTGGCTGAACGAGGCCGGACCGAGGTCGGCCTGCAGCAGATTGGCCAGGTTCTCGGCCACACCCCACCAGACGCTGACGGCACCTGGCCGGGCAACGTCGTGCGGGATCTCATTGAAGAAGTGCAGCTTGATCACATTGAGACCGGTTTGTGCCTCTATTTCCTTAATAGTCGTGGAGTTACTAGTCGCGGCTTGGAAGACGGCGGCGAGCAGGAGCTCAGGCTTGCTGCGGACTATCGAGTCAAGGCCCAAGCATTCGCCGACATCGCGCCTCGAGTGGCTGGTTTGTTTAGGAGAATCGCTGCCTCGTACGAAAACGACGCACGACGGAACGAGGAGGACGCAGAACGTTTCCGGCGCGGGCTGCACTGAGCGGCATAAATCGCGTCACACAGCGAGTTTGCAGGACACTGTGAGCTGGAGTGTGTATGCACATCGCTCGAGACGTTATAAGAATATGGAATGTGGTCGAGTCCAAGTTCAACGTGTAACGCGGGGTGGAGAAGCTCCCCCTGCACGTTACTTCTGAAACTGCTGACCTTTCGATCGCAGTCATTGAGCCCCGTGGCCGACAACAGGTTCGAGTCGATCCAGCTAGCTGGCCTGCTGGATGAGGATAAGCTCGCGGGCGGCATGCGCGTGAAGCTGACCATTCTCGATGGGGAGTTTATGGAGGGATGATCGATTGGCTGAGCATCACACGGCCATCGTCGTCGGTGGTGGCCAGTCCGGCCTAGCCACGGCATACTACCTGCGGCGCTTCAAAGTGGACTTCTTGGTCTTAGACAATCAAGAGGAACCCGGCGGAGCGTGGTTGCACGCGTGGCCTTCACTGACGCTTTTCTCCGCCGCGGGGTTCTCCAACCTGCCCGGCTGGCCTATGCCGCAGTACCCGGGGTATCCGCCGGCACGCCATGTCATCGACTACCTCGAACACTACGAACGGCGCTACGACCTCCCGGTTCGGCGCCCAGTGCGCGTTCGCAGCGTTTCTCTTGATGGTGGGGTGTTCCATCTGGACACGTCTGCCGGTCAGTTCACAGCAGAGCACGTGGTCGCGGCCACAGGCACGTGGTCCGCGCCCTTCGTGCCCCACTATCCTGGCACCTTCCGCGGACGCCAGTGGCACTCGTCGACCTACCCCGGGCCTGAACCATTCCGCGGCGCGAAGGTCGCGGTGGTCGGTGGGGCGAACTCGGGTGCCCAGATCGCTGCCGACCTCATCGGGCCGTCGGAGGTCACATGGTTCACGCTTGAGGAGCCTCGCTGGATGCCTGATGATGTCGATGGCCGTGATCTTTTCTTACGCAGCCGCCGTCGGATTCTCGGCGGTGATTCCGGCCCGACCCTCGGGGATATTGTCGCGCTTCCTCATCTACGTGAGCTCCGCAACTCCGGTCAGCTCACCGCTACCCCCATCTTCGATAGCCTGAGCGAGCTCGACCACGACCACCTGATTTGGTGCACGGGTTTCCGTCCGGCTCTCGGCCCATTCCGCCACCTCATGCGCGGCCGCGAAACCGCGGTGAAGAATCTGCATCTAGTTGGTTACGGCAACTGGACCGGCGACGGTTCGGCAACCCTGATGGGTGTCGGGCCCTTTGCCAAACACACTGCCCGGGTAGTCGCGGGCCGTGTCGATGAAGCTCGGCACCAAAAGTTTTGAGATGACGCTTGGTCCCTAAGCAGCTCGATCCTTCCATGATCCGCGTTGGAGAGCCAGCGCGCTGGGCGAAGGCGTGTCTCAGCGCTTCGCTTGCGCAGCCCGCAGGCCGTTCAAAATCACGATGACTTCGGCGACCTCGTGAACCAACACGACGGCGGCCAGGCCCAGCACGCCGCTGATCGCCAGCGGCATCAACACGATGATGATGGCCAGAGACAGCACGATGTTTTGGTTGATGATCCTGCTGCCTCGGCGGGCGTGCTGCAGCGCTTGCGGGATCAGCCGGAGGTCGTGGCCGGTGAAGGCGACGTCAGCGGACTCGATCGCGGCGTCAGAGCCGGTCGCTCCCATCGCGATGCCCACCGTCGCGCCCGCCAGTGCCGGTGCGTCGTTGATGCCGTCGCCGATCATCGCCGTCGGCGTCTTGGAGGAGAGTTCGGCGACAATGCTCGCCTTGTCCTCGGGTCGCAGCTCGGCGCGCACGTCGTCGATTCCGGCGATTTCAGCCAGCGCCCGGGCGGTGCGAGTGTTGTCACCGGTGAGCATGCTTACTTCCACGTCGTTGGCGTGCAGGGCCTGCACGGCTTCGGGCACCTCGGGCCGCAACTCGTCGCGGACCCCGATCGCCCCAGCGAGAGCGTCATCGACGGTGACCAGGACGCAGGTCTGGCCCTCGGACTCCATGCGCTCAACGTCTGCCTTCAACGGCCCGGCGTCGATCCACCGGGGGCTGCCCACCAGCACCCGTCGACCTTCGACGGTGCCGCTGATGCCGTGCCCGGCTTCCTCGCTGATGTCCAGGGCGGCGGGCGCTTCGGGCCCCGCTGTCGCGATCGCCGCGGCGAGGGGGTGCGTCGATTGCTGCTCAATTGCCGCCGCGAAGGCAAGCACCTGCGCCTGATCGAATCCCCCTGCCGGGAATACGCCGGTAACTTCGGGCTGGTTGCGGGTCAGGGTTCCGGTCTTGTCCACCGCCAAGTGACGGATGCCGCCGAGCCGCTCGAACGCCGCGCCGGACTTGATGACCACGCCAAACTGGCTGGCCGCGCCGATCGCGGCCACGACCGTCAGCGGCACGGAGATTGCCAGCGCGCACGGCGACGCTGCGACCAGGACTACCAACGCACGGGTGATCCACGTCTCGGGGTCGCCCAGCAGCGAGCCGATCACGCCGACCAGCACCGCCAGGATCATCACCCCGGGAACTAGAGGTTGGGCAATCCGGTCGGCGATCCGGGCGCGGTCGCCCTTTTCCGCCTGCGCCTGCTCGACCAGGTCCACGAGTGTGGTCAGCGAGTTGTCCGTTCCAGCTGCGGTCGTCTCGACCTCCAGCACACCGGCGGAGTTGATCGCTCCCGCGGGGACCTCGTCACCGGGCGCGACCTCCTCCGGAATGGATTCTCCGGTGATCGCTGAGGTGTCAAGGCTGGAGCGCCCAGACCGAATGATGCCGTCCGTGGCGATCCGCTCCCCGGGGCGCACGAGCATCAGCTCGCGAGCCACGAGGTCCTTCGCTGCGACCTCGACCGCCGTGCCGTCGCGTAGCACTGTCGCGGTCTGCGGTACCAACTTCAACAGTGCCCGCAGTCCGCCCTGGGCCCGGTCCATCGCCTTGTCTTCCAGTGCCTCGGCGATCGAGTATAGGAACGCTAGCGCCGCGGCCTCTCCGACGAAGCCGAGGATCACCGCGCCGACCGCGCTGATCGTCATCAGCAAGCCAATGCCGAGCTTGCGCTTCATGACCAGGTTCCGTATTGCGCCGGGCGCGAAGGTATACGCCCCTAGCAGCAGGCCGACCCAGAACAGTACTGTTGCGGGTGTCTCCAGCCCGGACCAGTCCAGCGCCAGGCCTATGCAGAGGGCTACGCCGGAGAAGATTGGCAGTAGCAATTCGGGGTCCTTCCACCATGGCCGATCGAGCTCTTCGATCTCCTTGGCGGGTTCGTGTTCGCACCCACACGCCGAGCTCATGCGTCCGCTCCCTTCTCGCCGCAGCCGGGCACGGAGCACTCAGGGTCGATGCAGGGGGCGTTTTCATCGACAGCCAACGTCGCGTTCACCAGCGCGTCGAGCGCTGCCGCGAGGTGCGGATCGGCGATTTCGTAGCGGGTCTTGCGGCCCTCTGGCTCGGCGACGACGATGCCGCAGTCGCGCAGGCAGGTCAGGTGGTTCGAGACGTTCGAGCGGGTTAGGTCCAGGTCGCGCGAAAGCACGGCCGGGTAGCTCGGGCCGTCAAGTAGGGTCATCAGGATTCTGGAACGCGTCGGATCCGCCATGGCCCGGCCGAGCCGGTTCATGACGTCGAGGCGTGAAGCAATAGTCAGCATGTGCTGAACAATACACGGTACGCTGAACTATTCAACGTAGACTGTACTGACAGTTACGCGAAGGTCATGTGACCTGCAAGAATTAGTCGATGGGGTAGCCGATGACTAGTCCTTTGCGGTTTGGCTGGCACCCCAAGACGGGGGTGACGCGGGTGGCGAAGTTCTCCAGAATCTTCACGTTGGCGTCCACGCCCATCCCGCAAAACCAATGCGTGTTTCCGTGCGCCCCATATGTTCTCTGTGTACTGACGCAAATTACTGTTTTTTGATTGTTGCAGGCTAACGAGAAAGTAACTTTGCAACGACATACCGTGGAGTTCAAGTTCCACGTATAGCCCGGTGCTCACCACCCACCCTTGCGGATGAACATGGCAGGCGAAGGAACCCCAATGCGTGATATCGAAAGCCTCGTCGCCGTCGACAATCCGGCCTGGCCCCATCTTCAGCAGGCGCTGGCCGAATCCGACGCCGCCGTGCTGCCCGTCGACCCAGAGCAAGGGCGGCGCTCGCTGTGGGAGCTGCAGGTCACCGCCGCGTCGGCGATGGGAGCCGTCGCGCTGCACACCGGTGGCATCGTCGTAGACCACGGCTGGGTGCGTCTGTACGGCGGCGGCAGCGAGCACTTGCCGAGCATCGCCGAAGCCAACGGGCTGGGAGGTTCCGTTTCAGCGCCGCCCGGCGAGCTCGTCGTCGGGCACGATGTTCTAGGTGGCCTATTCGCCATCGACGGCGGTGCGCTGGGCGTCGCACCCGGCGAGGTCTGCTATTTCGGGTCGGACACCCTCGAATGGGACGGGCTCGGTGGCGGCTACTCGGCATTCCTCCTGGCAGCGCTGGCCGGGCTGGCAGGACGAGGTGGCGTCCTTGGCGCTGAACCAGGGCATCTTTCTCTACCCTCCGCCGTCCACCGTCCAGGGCGGTGGCGTGAGCAAGGCGACGAGGTCGGTCGTCAGTATCCGGGAGCTGCTGGGCACTGCGTGATACGAGGGTCGGTGCAGAGGATAGGACCAACTCCCTTCGAAGTCCCCTGCGACGGTATCCTCCGACTGGATCCCGATCCCGGTGATCTGCCCCGAACTAGGGGATCTGCGGCCGTCGCCGCGTCGACTTGAGCTCTGAACGCCGCTTCTTCGCTTCGCGGTGTCGCCGCACCGAGCCCCGCGTCGGTTTGGTTTTGCGGCGCGGGGAGGGGGTGGGACGAGCGCCTCGCGCAACAGCGCGGCCATACGCTCGCGAGCCTCGGCGCGGTTGCGGGCCTGCGACCGCTGGGTCGACGCGGCCACGGTGAGGACGGTGCCGTCCAAGCGGTGCTCGAGGTTGCGTAGGATGCGGCGACGTTGGGCGTCGGAAAGCGATGTGCACGCAGCGACATCGAGGGAGAGCTGCACCTTGCTGTCCGTGGTGTTGACGCCCTGACCACCCGGACCCGACGACTTCGAGAACCGTTCCGTCAGGTCGGCGGCGGCGATGACCACACCGCCGGGGACCCCCGGGCCGGGCGCAATGGTCAGATCTTTCATGCTGCCCACCCTACAAGCGGATACTCACAGCTGCTGCCCACCCTACAAGCGGATACTCACAGCTTTGGTATAGGCTCGGTGCTGGTGTGGGAGCTAGCCGCGCTCGGGGTAGCGCACGAGGAGGTCGTCGCCGATGACGGCGCCGTCGTTGAGCGTGGCCTCGCTCACCTTCGCCCCATCAGCACCCATCCCCATGATGTGCTCAACTTCGTCGCCGTGGGCGAGGAGATGGTCGGCGATGATGCGTCGGTGGCAGCGCCACCACACCGCCTCGGAGCACATGATCGCTGTGGGGGTTTCGGTGGCGCTCGCCCGTAACTGCGTGAGCGCGTCTGAGAACTCCTCGCCAAGCGCATGGTCGGCATAATTGTGGAAGCTGCGGTTGCGCCAGTTGCCGTTGACCTCAAACGGTACGGAGTGGGACACGTTGCGCCGTCCGGTCAGGCCCTCGTTTCTGCTGTAAGTGATGCCGTGCGTGGGAAGGTGTTCGGCGAGGTGGTCGTCGTTGAACCACGGGTACTTCCTGGACCCGGGCAGCTTGCGCACATCCACTATGGATTCCACACCGGCAGCCCTAATCATCTCGGCGAAGTCCTCGAACTCGAGGTTGGAGTGGCCGACGGTGAAAATGCGCATGCATACAACGTTACGCGTGAGGCCGTCGCACCCGCATCAGTGTCCGAGTGAAGCAAGCTAGGCTTCGGGGTTGCCTACGCAGAACTCGTTGCCTTCCGGATCCTGCATGACTGTCCATACGAGCCCCGGCGCCTCGTGGGTGCCCAGTTCGGTGGCGCCCAAACCCTTGAGACGCTCCACTAGAGTCTCGCGTTCAACGCCGCCGCCATCGATATGCATGCGGTTTTTCCCAGGCGTGGGATCCTCAACGCGCTGAAACCCCAGCGCCGGAGTGGAATCGACCATGACGAAGTCACCGTAGTCGGCAGAGATCCCGCAGCCAGTTGCAGCTGACCAGAACTCGGCGAGCTTAGAAGGATCGTGGCAGTCGAAGGTGATTTGGCGGATACCGAAGGTGATGTCACTCATGGCCCCCATTGTGGGCTCGAGCCATGGCACCTGCAATATTTCTTCGTTTGGTGACATAACCGCTCGGTTAAGTGTCTGATTGAGTGAAGGGAAACTTGAGATGGGTGCCCTCTTTCGTTTCAGTCGCGTTAGGCTGTCGGTGGTCAAGGTCTCATCGGGCCGAATCGATTCCGCGCGATATCGATCTGCCAAGAATCTAGGTTTAGTTGGCCATGACGATTATCTCCGGTCCCGATCACTCTTCCGTCATCCTTCACTCCCACAGTGAAAGCGCTTCCAGCAACCACCGCTACAATCCGCTGCCAACTTCGAACATCGCACTGGCCGTAGTCATTGCTGCCTGCAGCCACTACTGTGCCCTCGGAGGTTAACCCGACGCTGTGGTAGGCACCGGCTGACACGGAGACAACGTTCTCCCACTGCTCGCACCCATCCCAGTGTGCCTTCATCCCAGCGCAGATTACGTGACCATCGGACATCAAACCGATTGAGTGTAGATAACCGGCGGAAACGCTCTGAAGATCTCTCCAGTGCGAAACGTTGCACTGGCCTCGAGAGTTGTTCCCCGCTGCTAACGCCCGGCCATCAGCGCGCCTGCTAACGACGTGCCAGTCTCCCGCTGCAACCTCGATTACTTCTCGCCAGTCGTGAAGAGAATCGGATTCGAATCGGCCGGCAACACGCACATTCCCTTCGTTGTCGGTCCCAATGCTGAAGCGCCATCCTGCGGCAACGGATACCATGCTCATCCATTCATCGACATTGCATTGTCCGGCGTGGTTCCAACCGACCGCTTGAACCGTTCCGTCCGTTTGCAGGCCAAGGGTGTGGGACTTCCCAGTATTACGGGCCAGGTGGACCGGAGATGCACTGACCGAATGCAGGCCATTCCATTCGGAGACATTGCACTCTCCATCGAAGTTTGCTCCGGTGGAAAGCGTCGTTCCATTCGAGGCAATACCAATGGTGTGGTTTGCCCCGCGGCAACAATGCTCCTACCCCAACGGGTAGCGGAGCCCGCGTTCTGCATGGCTCACCACCTTAACGGTCATCTAGGTCGTAACGCATGGATGTTTTTAGCGCAGAGGTTGGGAATGCGATTTTTTGGTTCTGGTCCTCGAGTATCCAACCTTGCAGGCTCTCCTGGTTATCCTCATTTATGTCTGATTATGTAGACGTAGTTTGGCCGAGAAGCGGTCCAAGATATTATCCCTGCATATATCGAGGTAATCGTCGAGTCGGCAGAGCACCAGCAGAACAAGGAATACGGAAATGTCAGACACTAGCGAGTTTGAAGATCGTTCAAGCGATTGGAAAACGGGCACCTGGCCACAGAAACTGTGGCGCGAGGCGGTAGGGGAAACCATTCGCGAAGCGAGGACTGAACGTGGGGACCGGCTAACAGACGTCGCGGAGCGTGCGGGGGTTTCCACGCAGTATCTATCGGAGATTGAGCGCGGCTTAAAAGATCCGTCATCTGAGGTGCTTCATGCTGTCTCGGGTGCGCTCGATCTGACAACACGTGAAGTAACGCGCCGGTCATCCGAGCTAATAGAGTGTGCAACCGCGCGTCTAGAGGTGTTTCTCGCGGCTTGATTCTGCTAACAGCAGAATGCGTTGCTGCCAGAGAAGAGCCGGTTTTACCATCCACTCATGAACATTCTTCTTCTTGGTGGAACTGGGTTTTTAGGAGCGCACATTGCGCGAGCTGCCCTGACGCGAGGGCACAAGGTGACGTGTTTGGCGCGGGGAACCAACCCTCCCATAGACGGCGTACGGTTCGTGAAAGGCGACCGAGATACTGAAACGGCTCTGAATCCAGTAGCAGATGATTCATCGGATTCGGTCATTGATCTGACGAGCCAGCCGAAACACGCGAGCCGGGTGGTCGAGCAACTTAGGGCTGGTCAGGCTATATTCGTATCTTCGAGCAGCGTCTATGCAGACCCGTCTGTGATCAATGCAGAATCAGATGAGATCGTTCCTCCCCTCCAGGATGATTTCATGGTGGACATGCAGCAATACGCCGCGGCGAAGGCAGCATGCGAGAAGGCGTACTTAACAGCATTTCCAAAAGTACTCGTCATTCGACCAGGGTTGATTGGCGGCGCAGGAGATGTAACAGGGCGCAGCGGTTACTACCCATGGCGGTTCGCTAATCCTGTTGCGGATGAAGTCGTTGTGCCGGATCTAAGCTTCCCCGTTGCCATGATCGATGCTCAGGATCTAGCAGACTGGATTGTTAGGTGCGCAGAAAACCGTGCGGACGGTGTAGTAAACGTGGCCGGCGAGCCGACCACCCTTGCAGAGGTGCTCGCAATCTCGCAAAAGATTGCGGGTAATGGTGCCCAGCCGAGAGTAGTAAACGACCAGATGCTCTCAGAACATGGTGTGTCTCCGTGGATGGGTCCTGAATCTTTACCGTTGTGGATACCTGGAACTGACCTACGCAAGATTGCGCTTCTTGATCGCAGTCTCGCGGTAGGAATGGGGTTGAAGATTCGATCGCTCGGAGAGACTCTAGTCTCAGCCTTGAACTATGAACGGCAGCGCGTTGAACCTCGACAAACGGGCCTTAGCGACACCAAAGAACGTGAAATTCTTTCGGCCCCAGGAGCGGGTTCTGGTGCGGAGGCCAATGACTAGGAACGTCTCGCGGAGTTGAGTACGAAGGCGATCACACCCTGCGCGCCATATCCGGGTAGAGGAGCACCACTCCGTCATCGTCAACCTGCAGTTCGACATCGACTCCGCGCGTGCCGCTGGCGTAGCTCACCGTCTGAGAATCAACCGACGCGTAGTACTGGTCGGATGCGATTACCTGGAGCGACGGCATGTCGATCCACGCCATGATGAGTTTCGTTTCCGGTACTGCCGAGCCCAGCAAGCCTAACCGGCGTATCGGCATCGTGTTCGTGAGCGGGCATAGACCGAGGTCGCAATCGAGTGCTTGGGTGAGATCCTCACCCGTGGCGATGCCTGGCGGGGCCATGTCGGCCGGCTGTTGACCGTCCAGCGCAGTTTCGGAGGACCACTTTCCTGTAGCGGACCGGGAGAGGATCAAGCTCCGCTTCCAATCCTCGCCCACAACGGATACGGCAACCCGCTGAGTCGTCCAGTTGTCCCGCGCGTCGAGCTGCCATTCCGCCTTGTAGTCGGAGCCGGTCTGAGTACCAGTGGCCGCCAGCCCGCCCACTTCGAACCGAACTGTTGCCTCGTTTCGGATGCGGCGATCGCTGACGTGCTCCCACTCATAACTGCGTTCCATGTCGGCGAGTTTAGCCCGCAGCAGGATTAAGCCCGTCGGGCTGGATCGTGGATGGAGGGGAGGATCAAGGCGGTTCTACATGTTTAATATCGCCCTCCGCGGCGGCACGGTAACGTTTTCCCAGGTCGGACCTTCGCCAACTGACTGAAAGGCGATACTAAAAATCTAGATCCGCCGAGACCCGGGGGGCGTATGCGGCGGAGCGGAGCCTTCCTAACCACTAACCGGCGGTGAAGCCGAAAAGCCAAGAATGCTATGTGGCCCCGATGGCACGAAGGGACTGCTGGATCTCGTGGTCTAGGTCGAGGGGCTTCTCTGTGCGGCGTTTGACCCATTTGCCGTTTCTCGTTCCAGTTTCCAAGACGCGCCAATACTCCACGAACGGCGGGTACTCCATTGGACGCTAGTCAAGGGGACGGCTTCGCTATAGTGCCCTCTGCGTCCAGTCCACTGACGGTCCCGGCGCTTGAATCCCGTAGGTGTTTCAGTGAGCGTGATGGTGAACCATTGGCCGTGGGGCAATGAGTCTGGGACGGATTCGATAACCACGCTGTCCGGGGTGGTGAACACGCGGCAAGGGGTTTCTGCGAGGCGGCGAGACAGTTCTGTCGCCAGGGCGATAACGCCAGGAGTGCCGGTGGTGAAGTGAGGAGGGACGTAGGGGACACCGTTGAGCGTTGGGGAGCCATAGCCCGGTTCTGTGACGTCTTCTGCGAGGTGAAAGAACAGCGCTCCGGCAATAATCACGAGTACGAACACGATAAGAAACCCGACGGCGATGGTCGCATCGATGTTCATGGCCTCATTCTAAACTGCTCAGCGAGGTAGGCTGTGAGGAAACTGAGCAAGGAGGACGAAATGGCGGAGTCGCACGAAGCGCCCAATGTTCGAGTAGGGGATACGGAGCGCTCGACGGCGTTGGACCGGCTCGGGGAGCACTTCGCCAATGGATATCTCACGCCGGCGGAGTTTGAGGAGCGTTCCGGCCAGGCTGCGGCAGCGCGCACCCGCGGTGAAATCAGTGCGCTGTTCACAGATTTGCCCGAGGTCAGTGAGGGTCCGGTTCCAGCTCCAGCGCATCGTGACTCTGACGCCGAGTTGGAGAACATGATTGCCCGTAAACGCAAGCTCGACAGCGCTTTGGCGGTGTTGTGGGCAGCGACGATGACCATGTTCTTCTTGGGCATGTTCGTGTTCAGCTGGGACTACTTTTGGGTCGTCTTACCCGTCGCGGGTGTGTTGACAGCGGGTTTGTACACCTTCTACGGGATCAGCGATGAAGACGATGAGGTGCTCGAAGAAATCATGGAAGACGCCAACAAGGAGCGCGCTGAGCGTCTCCGCTTGGCGCACCAGCGGCGCAAAGAGTTGGGGAAGTAGGCCTTAGACCGGCAGTCCGCGGTCGCGTCGCCGCTGCCTGTTTACTAACGCCGCGGCTGTCGCGGCGACGAGCACGACGTTGACCACCCACACCGCGCGCAGGCCGCCGAAGAACGCGCCGACGAACCGTTGCGACATTTTCACCAGCGTGCCTGTCATGTAGGTCAGGGAGATGCTCACTTCGCCGCCGCGCTCGAACGTGGAGTTCATGGCACCCACAGTGAAGGACAGCACATACACCGCGAGCTTATCGACGCCTCCCGCCACCAACCCCGAAGCCACCGTCGACGTGAGACAAATGAACAGGAGGATAGCTTCGCGGGTGCGTGTCGGCGGCAGGTACCGCTGGCCCAGCTGGCTGATCAGTGCTCCGACTGCGACACCGATCAAGAATGTCAGCATGATGCTGCCAGCGATAAGGGCCACGTCCCATTTTCCGGCGTTCACGGCGGCGGTCATGGGATGCTGTGCTACATCTGCGAGCTCTAGCGGCGGTTAGACATACGGGTCGAGAATCTGCGAACGGGTGCTCTTCGGGATCAGCACGATCGCAATGGCGGCCGCGACCAGGTACACCGCGCCCTCGACTGTCCAGTTCCAGGGAGTACTCGTTTCCAGTCCCATGCCAATTGCGAGGGTCGAGCCAACATGCATACCTCCGTGAATACCGCAGGCCGCCCACACTGAGCGAAAATGAACCGCGAGAGCCCCGGCGAGCAGTGCGAAAGCAAAAGTGGGGAAAAGGTAGAGGAATCGTTGTGCTATTCCGTCCTGGCCGCCGCTAGAGACCAGGTGGAGGATCGCGAACACTGCCGCAGAGAGCAGGAGGGCAGGAACCGGCCGCATCCGAGCGCTCTGTAACAGGTAACCGCGGAAAAGGAATTCTTCACCGATGCCTTGGGCCACGTAGGCGGTGAGGAATACATCGAGCACCACGACAACCCACGGGTTCGGATTGGCACCGGTGGATTCCGTGGTGGCATGTGTCAATCCAAAGGCATTGGTGAGCCATGCGGAGAACAGGGTGATGAGCGCGGCGAGAAGGGTACCGGCAAGAATGGCCGGAAGCGCGCGGCGGTCAAATACCAGCCCGGCGGCGCGTGCGGGGCGACCGTCGATGAAGCGGGTGAGCGCCCATGTGAGAAGTAGGTAGGTGGCCAACATGATGGTCGTCGCCGCTGCAGTCACAGCCAATGCGGCCCACGGGTTGTCACCGTTCAACGCATTGTTGACTCCGGGTAGCAAAGCGAAGGGGACACTAGAGAGCGCGGCCACGAACAGGGCAACGACGGTCAGCGCGCACCGGGCGATCAGCGGAACCCTTGGACGGGGCCGGGCATCCGGCTCCTGCCCTTGAGTGGCAGTGGTTGAGCGTTCGAGAGAGTGGTTGTCGGGCATGGGCGAGTTCTGTGGAGAGTGCATGCGGTGAGATTAAGACCGCAAGAGCCGTCCGCACATCGGGCTGCGGTCATGGTTTTAACAAGCCAGAAGTCATGACCGTGGTCATGGGGTTTGCACCCGCGACCGCTTTAGGATGATGCTATGACACGATTACCTGCGCCTGAGCGCACCTCATCGCCTGAGCAGGATGCGTTGGCGGGTGCGGTGCGCCGTGACCGGAGCGTCGATAGTTTTGGCGCAGATGAACTGATCGGCTGGATGTTCGTGCCCAGCTTGGGTGCCGCAGTGTTTCAGGCGGTGGAACTCTTCGGTGCTGGCCGTAGTGGAGCGTCGGCGGTCTTGGTCGCCGGCGTGCTGTGTGTTGCGGCGCTGGTGGTACTTCGGCAACGGGCCGATGCCGGCACCGCGCGCGTTCGGGGTGCGTTGGTGTTGTGCATCCTGGCCAGCTTGACCATGATCGTGGCGAACGTCATGGCTGTGCCATTGATGATGATGGCGCTGACCGTGCTCATCGTCGATGTCTCTTTGCTCGCTGGGATCGTTGCGTGGGTGCTTTTCGGAGTCTTTTTGCTGGTCTTGGGGTGGTGGTTCGGGATTGAGGATGGAGGCCTTTTAGGCAATCTCGTTTCAACGCAGCTGTTGACGGGCTTCGGGATTGCGCTTGGGGCAGCTCTGGCGGATTTGGAACGCCGCCGTGTTGAAGCGACGAGCTTGGCTGCGGAGGTGCAGCGTGGCGCTGTCGTGGAGAAGGAGCTCGTGTTGGCACAGGAGCGCCAGCGGGCGGCCCGAGAGCTTCACGACGGCTTGGGGCATAGCTTGACCTTGGTTGGGATGTCGCTCGAGTACGCGGACCGGATGCATGGCCGCGACCCTGAGGGGGCGATGGAGCAGGTTCGCTCCGCTCGCGCGTTGACGGTGGAGGCACTCGATGAAATGAGGCTATGGGTCAGGGCGCTCAATCCTGTGCGATCTGACCAGCTGCGCGGCCGTGAAGCGCTCGACGCGATCGCGGAATCGTTTCGCGGTACCGGTGTCGTGGTGGGTCTGGACGTCGACGAGCCTTTCCCTAACCTTGGCCATGCAGGTGACTTATTGGTGCTCAGATTTGTCCAGGAGGGATTGACGAATGCGTTGCGGCATTCGAACGCCCGCGTCATCGAGGTCGAAGCCACTGCGTGCGGGGACACTATCCAGGTTGCAGTGGCGAATCGCATTGCGCCAGAGGCAACGCAGCTTGACGACGGACCCTTGCCCGAAGGCTTCGGATTGCGCAGCTTGCGTGAGCGAGCGGAAGATCTTGGCGGGACGGTCATGGCGCATGCGGAGGACGGTCAAGTGCGGCTCGTCCTCACGTTGCCATACCAGGAGGCGGCGGTGTCGTGAGTGCTACTGTGCGGGTTGTGCTTGTCGACGATCACCAGCTCATGCGACGCGGTCTGAGCATGCTGTTAGGCACCGTGGGCGAGGTTGAGGTGGTGGGTGAGGCGGCTGACGGGGCGGAGGCACTGACCGTCATCGAGTGCACAGACCCCGACGCGGTTCTCGCCGATGCACGCATGCCCGGAATGGACGGGCTTGAGCTGACTGCCCAATGCGCACGGCGTCATCCCGGTGTGCCTGTCATTATTCTCACCACGTTTGACGACACCCCTGTCGTTGAAGGCGCTTTAGCGGCGGGAGCGGCTGGCTTCTTGTTGAAAGACAGTTCCACAGATGACCTCGTCAGCGCGGTGCGCGCGGCCGTCTCCGGCGGTTTGGTCATCGATCCCCGTGTAGCGCGCACGGTCATGAAGGAGAGCTCGGCATCCTCGTCGGCTCGGGAGGCGGGAGATTCTAACGGCTTCGGCATCAGCGTGGACGCGCTCCTGGAACAGCTGACTCCCACTGAGAGACGCGTCGCCTCGCTCATCTCCCGCGGGTGGAATAACCGCGAAATTGCCGGCGACCTCGTGCTGGCCGAAGGAACTGTCAAGAATCACGTGTCTGCTGTCATGCGGAAACTCTTGGTGCACGACCGGACCCGGCTCGCGCTGCTCTTGCGGGACCACGAGGACAAGCTCTAAGGCGCCAGCTCAAACTCGATCGGCTCGCTCTCGATGCCGTTGACTACGACGGACACGGCCTGCGTGCCGGGGTAGTAGGTGCGGGTCCCAGTCACGCGGAATGGGTGTGTCTTGGAAATTTCAAGCTCCTCGCCCGGCGCGAGAGTGAAACGGCCGAAGCGGAAGACAGTGGGGAGGCGGCCACCGTTGGCTTTGAGGAAGTGCAGTTTGTAATCCACGAGGACATCGCGCGCGGTGTCGCCGTGGTTGACCAGTGTGGCGGTGAGTTCGACGCTAGACCCAATCGCTGCAGCAACCGGGAATGCCACCGAGTGCAGTTCAATGCCCGCGTCCGGCGCGAAACCGACCACGTCGAGCGCTTCATGGTGGGACTGCTTCACCAGGCCGCGCAGGCTGCGTTCGACCACCCAGGTGACCTCGGGGGAGTCGTTTTCTTCGCGCCACCGCCGCGCTGTCGCCACTGCGAGGTCCGGGTGTGTCTTCGCGATGTCATTGAGGTTGTTCGCTACCGACGTGCGCACGTACAGCGACTCGTCGTTGTAGAGACGGTCGAGCACCGGCAGGATGGGCGACGGATCTTCAGTGAACGGCCTGTGGACGGCGGCCCAGGGGAGGCGGGGGCGGATGCCTTCCGTCGATAAGCGGCGGACATTGTGCGAATCCGACCGCGACCATACGTGGACACACTCCAGCGTGGCCTCCGGGTAGCGTGCCAGGAACGGCCGCACTGCCCACTCGCCGGTGAACACGCGGGTCAGTGCCTCAATCGCGTCAAGCGAGACCTCCGGATGCTCCAGCCCGTAGTCCTCGATGTAGCGGCTGACGGGCCACAGGTGGAACGAGTGGTTGAAATAGCCCTCGCCCTCCGCGAGTTCAGGCCCAAGCTTATCGACGATTCCCGCCACCACCTCCGGATACTCACCCGGTAACCGATCCTTCAGGCCGGCGGCGAACACGCTGACGCGGTCTTTGATCTCAAGGTCGTCGACGCGTGGGGCGACCCAGGCGGCGTACTCCTCGGCGTCGATCCCGAGCTGCTTGCCGAGCTTGTGGGCGGTGTCTGCGCCGAAGTAGTACTTCATCTTCATGGCAGCCACTGTACAGTCGTTCGATTAACCGGGCGGTTCGCAGCTCGCCCCCTACCAGCGAGGAGGCCCGGCAACTAGCTGGCTAGAGCATCACATCCACCACGAAGAACGCGTCTGAGGCAAACGTCAGGATGGGTTTGATCACGCTGTCTCAATGCAGTTTTCGTGCGGTGAAGGACTAAACCGGCAAACCGCGGTTGCGCAGGCGCTGCCGGTTGATAATCGCAACGAGAGCGCCGAACACAATCAGAGCGTTAACGATGTACACGGCATCGGTGCCGAACAACACATATGCGCGACCACCAAGCAGGGCGCCGCACGCCAGAGACGCCCACAAGGCGAAGTGTCCGAGCCAATGCTTGTGGGGGTCACCGAAGAGCGCACCCACAAAGCGCTGGGACATCTTCACCAAGGTCCCCGTCATATAGGTCAGAGCGATCGAGACTTCACCGTCACGCTCGAACGTCGAGTTCATAGCACCTACGGTGAAAGAGAGCATGTACATCGCCGCGAGCTGAGCATCGACAGTAATGAGAATTGATGCGAACGTTGAAGTTAGGCAAATGAACAGGAGAACCGCTTCGCGCGTGCGCGTGTGCGGGAGCATACGACGTCCCAACTGGCTAATGGCTGCGCCTACGCCGACACCTACGAGAAACGTGATCATGATGCTTCCGGTGAGGCCGGCGACTTCCCAGCGCCGCTCGCTCATTGCGGCGGTCAAGCGGGTGGTGTTGCCCGACATGAACGAGAGGAAGTACCCCCCGAGGTACATGAATCCGATGGTGTCCACGAATCCCGTGATCGAAGACAGGTAAATGGCCAAGGCACGCTCAGCATTACGGTACCCCTTCATTTAACTTTCCTTTCTAGAGATGGCACTCGAAAAAGGTTAGTGAGCCGATTCATGGGATCCCCGGAAAGAGAAATAACGGGTCACTGAGAATGAAAATGCGAACCTGTGAGCCGGAGGGCTGTCTGCTGTTGGTCATTCGGCCATTTCCGTCGGCCTGATGTAGTGAAGCGTGCGTGGTCCACGGCACTCAACGGAAGTATGAGTGAACCTAGTGAAACGGATGGTTAATGAAGTTGGGCACCATTTTGCTCAAGGGATTGTGCCCATGGTCTGTGCGGAAGCTGTGGGAACAGGGCAATCTCTTCGAACAGAACATTAAAACGATCTGGTCGATGCAGTCTTTCATGCGCAGGCCGTCTTCCGTCGGCGTGCTGATTCTTGGGTGGTCGATGAGGGTAGAGAAACGCGTCAGTCGCAACCAACCGGCTCAGAGCGTAGGTGCTATCTCTCGTGTCGCGAGAATAGGGGCCCGCAACGGTCTTCGGGGGTTACGTTGCTCGTCAGTCTAACGCGGCCGTTAGCCCGCAAAGCTACAGTGCTCAGAGCGTAGGCGATGGTCAAATGAAGAACCGGAATTGTGCATGTGCGTGTATTTTGCTCGCTGCCTGGCAAACCGAGGGTTCATTCCGCCTTCTCCATACTGCAGCTTCGGGTCGGCGCATATGCAACGAAATCGCCGAAACGTACCGGGGCTAATGCACCGTAGTCCTCGATGTAGCGGCTGACGGGCCACAGGTGGAACGAGTGGTTGAAATAGCCCTCGCCCTCCGCGAGTTCAGGCCCAAGCTTATCGACGATTCCCGCCACCACCTCCGGATACTCACCCGGCAACCGATCCTTCAGGCCGGCGGCGAACACGCTGACGCGGTCTTTGCTCTCAATGTCGTCGACGCGCGGGGCGATTAGAACGCCGCAATCAGGCCAACCAGCAACATGAGCCCACCGATGAGCATTGTCGTGACGGGTAGCACGACGTTGACATCGTTCCCGTGGACGGGGGCGGTGAAGTGCTGCGGGTAGTTCGGGTCGTAGATCACCGTCACGATCTGGCCGATGCGGTTGTTCATCCCCACATCAGAATGGGCCGGCTGCCCCAGAAGCGGCTGGCCGTCGACAGTGGTGAATTCAATCGTTTCGACCATGGTGCGCTCCACCCGCGTACGGTTGCCTCTATCCTGGGTGCGCTTTTCGTGCATGAACGAATCCACGACCCGGCCTTCCACACGCACACCATGCGAGGCGAGTCTCTCGAGGGACATGTAGTCAGAGATGCCTTTGAAAATGACCACTGCGGCCATGATGAGAAGAATGTAATCCATTGGTTCCACGCTTCAGTGTTGGGTGCCTATTCATCATGTGTAACGCGCCGGGGAGGGGGTAAGTTCGGGACTGGTCTGAAAAGAGCTAGGTAAACAGGAAGATCAGGGCAACCAACGCGAAGAATCCGCCGGCGGCCATCGTCACAAACGGCTCAATGACACTAATCTCTGCATCCTCGGACGCCGGGGCCAAGAAATTGTTCGGAGAGTCTGGGTCGTAGATCACCCGGACAGTCATACCCATCCGGTTGCGTTCGCCGACTCCATCAGACGGCCGGCCGAGAATCGGGGTTCCGTCAACAGTGTGAAACTCGATGGTCTCGATCATGTTGCGGTCGGTTTTACTGCGACCTTTGAAATCTGTAGTGGGAGTCTCCCGCAGGTAGGTGTCAACAACGCGACCTGTGACACGCACACCCTTCTGCGCGAAGCGCTCGCGGGACTTGTAATCCCTGTAACCCAGGAAGACGAGAAACGCCGCTGCGGCGAACAAGGCTGCGCTGAACATCACACACTCTCTAGCCGGTGTTCCTAAGCGGATTTCCCGGACTTGCTGGACTTGCCGGATTTCTTCCTGTCTAGCGAGGCTTTCAGAGCCTCCATGAGGTCGATCACGTCAGCGTCGTCACCGTCGTCGCTGCTGTCGGAGTCGGAGTCGGCATCCTCGCCGAATGTTTTCGAGGTGTCCAGGGTGTCGCCGGACTCGAATTTCGCGTCGATAAGCTTGCGCAGCTCGATCTGGTAGTCGTCAGAGAACTCATCCGGGGTGAAGTCTGAGGAATATTGCTCGACGAGCGCGGCGGAGAGCTCAAGCTCCTTGTCGCCGATCTTCGCACGCGAATTGACGCCCTTGAAGTTCACATCGCGGATCTCGTCGGCCCAGAGCATGCCCTGCAACACGAGGGTTTTGTCACGCACGAGCAGCGCGCCCAGGCGGGTCTTGTTGCGCAGGGCGTACTTGACCACGGCCATACGGTCGGTGTTCTTGAGTGTTTCCCGCAGCAAAAGGTAGGACTTCGGCGTCTTGCCGACGGGCTCGAGGTAATAGGCCTTCTCCGCCATGATCGGGTCGATCTGATCGGCGGGAACGAACTGGACGACTTCGATCTCGTTGTTGTTCGCCTCCGGCAGGGACTCGAAATCGTCGGCGGTGAGCACGACTGTCTCGCCGTCTTCTTCGAAGGCCTTATCGATGTTCTTGTATTCGACCTTCTCGCCGCACACCTCGCATCGGCGCTCATAACGGATGCGGCCGCCGTCCTCGTCGTGGACCTGGTGGAAAGAAATGTCGTGGTCTTCGGTCGCCCCGTAGGCCTTGACCGGGACGTTAACGAGGCCGAAGGTGATGGAACCGCTCCAAATTGCGCGCATACCCGCAGTGTACGGGGGTTATGTAAGTTCTGTGGGAGAGTAAGCGAAAGGCAGTTCATGGCGCGCAGCAAGAAATTTCAGGTCGGCGAGCGCACTCTCGCCGTGAGCAACCTGGACAAGGTGCTTTACCCGGCCACGGATGATGCTCCGGCCGTGACGAAGGCGGACGTGATGCACTACTACCTCACGGTCGCCGATGCGCTCATCCCGCAGATCGCCCGCCGCCCCGTGACGCGAAAGCGTTTCCCGGACGGTGTCGGGGGAGAAGCCTTCTTCCGCAAGGACTTGGAAGATTCGGCGCCGGAGTGGATCCCGTTCGGCATCATCGCGCACAAGACGTCGACAAACCGGTACCCGCTCGCCGACGAGCCCGCTGTGTTGGCCTGGTTCGCGCAGGTCGCGGCGTTGGAGCTGCACACCCCGCAGTGGCGTTTCGACGACACCGGTTACCCCGCCAACCCTGACCGCATGGTCCTCGACCTCGACCCTGGTCCTGGCGTGGGCCTTGCCGAGTGCGCCGAAGTGGCCCGCTGGTGCAAGGAGATCCTCGACGGCATGGGCATGGAGTCCGTTCCTGTGACATCGGGGTCGAAGGGTATCCACATCTACGCCGCGCTCGACGGCACGAGCACTGCGGACCAGGTTTCAGCGGTGGCGAAGGAACTGGCCCGCGCACTCGCCGCGGACAATCCGGATGAGGTCACGCATGTGATGAAGAAGGATCAGCGCGCCGGGAAGGTCTTCATCGACTGGAGCCAGAACAACGGGTCGAAGACGACCGTGGCGCCCTACTCGTTGCGCGGCCGCGAACGCCCGACCGTTGCCGCCCCACGCACGTGGGACGAGCTCGAAGACCCGAGCCAGCTCGAGTACACCGAGGTCATGAAGCGGCTTGCGGAAGGACTCGACCCGCTCGCGCACCTGGGCTTTCACCCCGATCGCTTATCGACGTACCGCTCCATGCGCAACCCCTCCAAAACCGCCGAACCCGTCCCCGCCGAACCGCCGGCCGACCGCGCCGGGGAGGAGCCCATCTTCGTCATCCAGGAGCATCACGCCTCGTCGTTGCACTGGGATGTCCGCTTCGAGCGCGAGGGGGTGCTCGTGTCCTGGGCGGTGCCGAAGGGCCCGCCGCTCGATCCGGCGGAGAACCGGCTCGCGGTCCAGACAGAAGACCACCCGATCGAGTACGCCGCGTTTGAAGGGACCATCGCAAAGGGGCAGTACGGCGCCGGGGAGGTGAGCATCTGGGACACCGGCACGATCGAGGTAGAGAAGTGGCGTGACGGCAAGGAGGTCATCGTCGTCCTTCGCGGCCGTCCCGACGGCGGTTTGGGCGGAGTGCCGCGCCGGTATGCGATGATCCGCACCGGATCCCGCGAGGGCTCTGAGCAACAGCAGTGGCTGATGAAGTTCATGAAGAAACAGCCCGCCCTTGAGCCAGTTGCCGAGCCAGCCTTCGAGCCACCCGCCGAACCTGCATCCGTGCCGTTTAGCGTCGCTGACGTACCGGAGCCGATGCTCGCGACCGCTGGCAGCGAGGCCGACATCCGACTGGGAAAGAAAGACGGCGAGACGTGGGCCTTCGAGATGAAGTGGGACGGCTACCGCATTATCGCCGGTGTCGGTGATCCACGCGACGGGGGAGGAGTAGTGCTCTCCAGCCGTCACGGGAAGGACTACACGGACATCTTCCCGGAGCTCTCGGAACTTCAGGAACTCATCGGAGACGACTCTGGCGGCGCTGTTCTCGATGGGGAAGTAGTCGCGCTCAATGCCCAAGGGCGGCCGGACTTCGGCCTTCTGCAGGCGCACAGAAAAGGCGAGCTGGGTGGTGATGAGGCGACGATTCGCTACATGGTCTTCGACATTCTCCACATGGGCACCCCGGGCGGACAAGGGCGCTCTCTGATTCGCGAGCCGTACGAGAAGCGTCGCGAGCTGCTGCGCAGTCTTCTTGACAGCGGTGACTACGTGGCCATTCCTCCCGCACATACAGGCAGCCTGGAGGAGGCGATCGCAGTGAGCCGCGAGCTGAAGCTCGAAGGGGTGGTGGCGAAGCGGACGGACTCGACGTATCTCCCCGGCCAGCGGGGCACAGCGTGGATCAAGATCAAATTCCAGATCCATCAGGAAGTCGTGGTCGTCGGTGTGCGTGAAGGCAAGCGCGGGATCGCCTCGCTCCTTGTCGCTGTGCCCGATGAGGATGGAGAGCTCACGTATGCCGGCCGCGTCGGCACAGGGTTCAGTGCCAAGGATCTCGAGGAGATTGAACGGCGGTTGGAAGGGGTGAGGCGCAAGGAACCGTCGATAAGCGGAATGCCTGAGGACGCATGGTGGGTGGAGCCGACGTACGTCGCGGAAGTCGCGCTGGCGGGGCGTACGCGCGACGGGAAAGTGCGACACGCCGTGTGGCGAGGGTGGCGCGACGATAAGCAACCCAGCGATGTCGATTGGACTCCTGAGCTGGGATAACACAGTACTGCCCGGGGGCGGATATCGGTTATTTCTGTGGAATGCGCACAAACTCACGCTGAAAACTTATGAATTCCTGGGCGATTAGAGCTATATTCCTCTACAAAGTAATTTTGATCACGTCCGCTAAATATTGTGCTTCCAGTCAATGTGATGCGGGCGTCGAACCGGAGAGAGGTTACCGTTGAGCACCAAAATTACAGGCCAGGGCGATTCCGCCCAGGCTCAGGCCCGGGAAAACATGGGGCCGCTCGAGCGACTTCTGACCTGGCGTCCGTTTTCCGCGGTCGCACGCACGCTGATCATCCTGGCGATGGTCGTGCCGCTGCTGTTCGCCGGACTGTACATGTGGTCCATGTGGGACCCGACGGGCTCCGTGCCGCAGACGCGCCTGGCTGTGGTCAACAACGACAAGGGCGTTGACCGCGGTGAAGGTGCCGGGATGGAGAATATCGGCGACCAGGTCGTCGAAGGTCTGACCAGCCGCGACTACCTCGACTTCTCCAAAGTGTCGGATGAAGAGGCGAAGCAGGGCCTGCTCACGGGCAAGTACCTGTTCACCGTGACCATCCCGGAGGACTTCTCTGAGAAGGTCGTCAGCGTGATCGACCCGGAGCCGCAGCAAGCGGAGATCCTGATCAACCTCAACGACTACAACGGCACCAACGGTGCGGTGCTGACCTCTGGCCTGCTCCCGCAGATCCAGTCCGAGGTCAAAGCCGAGGTGGCTAAGACCTACGGCGAGGAGGTTCTCGGCGGCATCAACGAGCTTGGCGACGGCATCCGCGCCGCAGCCGACGGCTCCAAGCAGCTCGACGAAGGTGCCGGCCAGCTGAAGGAGGGTACCGGCCGGGCAGTCGACGGCATCAACCAGCTTGACGACGGTGCCACGCAGCTCAACGACGGTACGGGAGAGCTCAAGGAAGGTGTCGGTGAGCTCGGCGACGGTGCAGGTCGCCTCAAGGACGGTGCCTACCAGCTGCGCGACGGCCTGACGCAGCTCGAGGGCGGTACCGACCAGCTCGCCGACGGTGCCCGCCAGATCGACGAAGGCGTCAACAAGCTCACCGACATGCTCATCCCGCTGCTTCAGAACGTGCAGGGTGGCGTGGGCCAGCTCAAGCCGATCGTGGACACGCTGCGCACTGTGGGCATGAACGAGCAGGCCGACAAGATTGACGGCATTGTGAAGCAGCTCGACCCGGAGAATCCGCAGAACGTCGTCAACGACCTCAACCGTCTGCGCGACGGTACCGGCGAGCTCTACGCGAACCTCTCCGACCCGAACATGCCGTACCGTGACGGCCTCAACCGCCTGATCGACGGCTCCAACCAGCTGGCTGACGGTACCGACCAGCTCAACGGCGGTGTCACCTGACTGACCGACGGCGCGAACCGCCTGCACGACGGCACCACCCGCCTCAAGGACGGCACCACCCAGCTTGTCGACGGCGGCGCCCAGCTCCAAGACGGCACCACCCGCCTCAAGGACGGCTCCACCGAGCTGTCCACCAAGCTTGGCGACGGCGCACAGCGCGCCCCCGAGGTCAAAGACATGGACAAGTCCTCCGACCAGATCGCCGTCCCGATCGCCTTCATGGAGGCGAACGAGCACCCGACGCAGCTCGTTGTCGATGAGGCTGACCCGACCGTGAAGGAGCCGTCGAGTGGTTTCTCCATCATCGGCCTCATCGTGATCAACTTCATGCTCATGGCGGTCATGTCCATCCTGCTGCCGCATGCGATTGGCCGCCGCCACAAGGCATCCGGCGCCACCGGCCCGGTCCTGTCCGCGTGGTTGAGCAACTTCGGTGTCAACGTCGCGCTGACTGCACTGCTGGCGTTCGTGTCCATCACCCTCGGCTGGCGCCCGGTGAGCTGGCCCGTCATGATCATGACCCTGCTGCTGATCGACGTGATGGGTACCTCCGTCTTCCAGTTCTTCCGCATCCTGTTCGGACGCGTGGTGGGCGCGATGTTCAATATCGGATTCTTCGCTCTGGGCCTGTTCACCTCCGGCTCCGTCTGGCCGCTGTCTACACTGCCGGCACCGCTGGCGGCCCTGAACCCGTTCCACCCGATGAGCCACGCCCGCAACCTGTTCGTCCGCACTGTCGACGGCATCTACGACAGCGCGTTCTGGACCGGCCTGGTCGTCCTGGTTGTGGTGTCGCTGCTGGCGATCGCCGGATCCATCGTGATTTACAACGCCCGCCGCCAGGCGCTCCACATCGACGACCCGAACGAGAACCCGCGTCAGCGCGAGATCTACCAGCGTGAGATCCGCGAAGGCGAGGAGCCGCTGCAGTCGGTCTTCAGCCGCTAGCTGCTGCCGCGTCCGGCTTTATCCGGCGCTGACGACGAGGATCCACACAGCGATCAGGTGCACGATCGCAGCAACAATGGTCAGGGTGTGGAAGTGCTCGTGGTAGCCGTAGTAGCGGGCCTCGCGCCCAGGCCACTTGAAGCCATAGATCGCGGCACCCACGGTGTAGGCGACACCGCCGACGAAAAGAAGCCACAGCACGGCCGGGTTGGCGTTGTTCCATAGGTAGGGGATGAGCGGGATGATGATCCAGCCCAGCCCGACGTAGATGATGGGGGAGAGCCAGCGCGGGTGGCCCGACCAGAACAACTTCAGCGCGAGGTTGCCCAGCGCACCGACCCATGCGATGGCCAGGGTCCACGCCGCCATCCGCGGCGGCAGCGCGATGACGCACATTGGGGTGTACATGGAGGCGATGAAGACGGCGATCATGGCGTGGTCGGCTCGCCTCCACGCCTCGACGCCGCGCTGGGTGCGCCACGGGAAGCGGTGGTAGGTCGCCGAGACCGAGAACAGTGCGATCAGGCCGGCACCGTAGATGGTCACACTCAGCGCCTCCAGCCAGGTGAGCGTCATCCAGGAAAAGGTGATCAGCACGGTGGCGGCGATGGTGGCCGCTTGGGCCGCGAACAGGTGGGCCCAGCCGCGGATGAGGGGGCGCTCGCCACGGTCGGCGATCCAGTGGGTGACGCGGATTTGCTCGCCACTTCTACTTTGCACTGTCATAACGCCTGCAAGCCTAGTCGCGGCGGGGTGCAATCCCCTCAGTCATCGTGCGAACCCACGCAGCGTCCGCTTGCTTGACGCCGTTGACCGCACCCGGTCCAACAGCGCGGTCGCTGCCCCACACGACCACGTTGCCGTAGCTGTTCCCAGAGAGCATGCCAGGCGTAGATAGTGCGCCGACGTGCGGAAACGCTTCCACCAACCCGGCAAGCTCTGCGCGTGTTTCGGCGAGACCTGCGCGGTCTCCAATGTTGGCCACATAGACCCCGCCGGGGGACAGGGCGCGTGCGACGGCGCGGTAGAACTCGACCGTCGTCACGTGGCGTGGGGTGGTGGGCCCGTCGAAAACATCGCGGAAGACAGCGTCGACGCTGCCCGGGGATAGGGAGTGCACGTAGGTGCGGGCGTCGCTGGTGTGGAAGTGGGCGGGGACGTCGAAAAGCGAGCGGGTGAGTTCGCTCAACGCGCCATCGATCTCCACAACGATGTTGCGCGATTCCGGCCAGGATGTTGCGCGATTCCGGCCAGACGTCGGCGCAATAGCGCGGCAGAGAGCACCCGGCACCGCCGAGGTGGACGACGGTGCGCGGCTCGCGCAGGCACGCGGCAATCCACTCCATGTAGTCGAAGCCCAGCACCCGCGGCGCACCCAACACAATGCGTGACGACGGCACACCGTTGACCTCCAACACGTACGCCCCATCGCGCTCCGGGTCGGTGATGATCCGCGCTGACCCGGTGTCGATGGGGTAGGTGCCCGCGGGACGGAACTTCCTGGCGCGTGGCTTGTCCTGACGTCTGCGGGGGCGACTACCAGACGGCGGCAAAACGCATCAAGACGTGAGCGATCGGGTCCGGGAACGGCTTGCGCAGCCACTTCAAGCCACGGTCGGAGAGGCTGACCGAGTGGTGCTGCACCCACTTGATCCACGGCTGCTTGGAAGTGAGCACCTTGATCGTCTCATCCGCAATGTCGCCGGGAGTGAGGTTGACGCCCATGTTCTTCACCGACTGGGCCTTCACGTTGGCCACCTGGGTGGCGGCCCACAGGGGCATCATGTCGTGGACGCGGATGTCGTCATTGCGCCACTCGACCGACAGCGCCTCCGTCATGCCGTTGACGAAGAACTTCGATGCGGAATACGTGGAGATCTCCGGCTGGCCGAAGATCGCCGATGCCGACGACATGGAGATCATCACCGCGTCCTTCGTCGCCTTGAGGTAGGGGTATGCGGCCTGCGCACCGTAGACAACGCCGACGCAGTTGATGTCGGTGAGCAACTGGACCTTCTCCGGATCCTGGTCCACAACCTCGCCATCGATGATGATGCCGGCGTTGTTGAAGAGGAAGTCCAGGCGGCCGCCGGTCTTGGAGGTGAAGTCCTGAAGAGCCGCATCCCAGTTCTCGCGGTCGGTGACGTCCAGGTGGCCGGTGATCAGCTGGCCTTCGGGGATGTCGTCTGTGCCCCAGATGGTCTCGTTGACGTCATAGGAGCCGACGGTCCAGCCCATGTTCAGCAGACGCTGGGCCGTTGCCTTACCGATGCCGGATGCACCACCGGAAATGAAGGCCGCAGGACGCCTCGAAGCATCGGCGACAAAATCCTCCGGCTTCGCGTAGGGGGTTTCGTTCTCGTCATGGCGAAATGGCTTAGCTAAAGGGTTCCACATGAGATACACCTTAGAACTGCAAAACTGTTCGTGGGGGCGAAATGGCTAGAAATTTGTGACCCGGCGCACACATCCGCTAGTTGTCGTTCCACGTCCGAGTCTTATTGAAGAACAGCGCCAGTGCGGCGCCCGCAGCGAGGACTCCGGCAGGTAGCAGGATTGTGGCGGCCATCGCTGTGGCGAATGGTTCGTGCAGCGGCTCCGGGAGTGGCCCAGCGAACGTCGAGTCGCCGTCACCAACACGCGCGGCCAGCTGCGCCGACATCATCGCGGCCACGCTCGCCGACCCGATGACCGCACCGACCTGCCGCACCGTGTTGTACACACTCGACCCAGCCCCCGCCAGCCGCGGATCGAGATTGCGCGTGGCAATCATCGACAGCGGCCCCCACATCATCGAGTTCCCCAAACCATAAAAGACGGAGATGAGCAGCATCCACGCACTGCTTATCGACGGCTGCGTGATCCCCGCCGCCGCCACCATACTCAACGCAGTGACACTCAAACCGGTGATCACGATCGGTTTCGGATCGCGCGTATTGGTCAGCTTGCCGATGAACCCCGACAACGCCCCCGACACCACACCCGAGGGCAGAATCAGCAAGGCTGCCTGCGTGGGCGTGAGAACCTTCACGCTCTGGACGTAAATCATCCACGGGATAGTGAAGGTCGATACTGCGAAACCAACGGTGGCGATGGTGAGGGAGGCGAGAGCGAAATTCCTGTCGTCGAAAAGCGAAAGCGGAACCAGCGCATCGCGCGACGTGCGCGTCTGCCACCACACAAACGCCACGAGCAGCACTGCGCCTGTTGCGATGAGGCCCACCACGCGAATGTCCCAGTTGAAGTTCGCACCTTCCTGAATCCCGAAGATCAAGCAGAACATGCCCGCAGCACTGAGCGCGACACCGAGCCAATCGAAACTGCGCGCGGTGAGTTCCAGTCGGGGGACGTGCTTCCACGCGAGAATGAGGCCGATGATGCCCACCGGCACATTGACGTAGAAGATCCACTCCCAGCCGCCGAGGTCCACGAGGAAGCCACCCAGCAGCGGACCTGCGACTGTGGCGACACCCGCCGTGCCGCCCCACAGGCCCATCGCGGTGCCGCGTTCGTTCGGCGCAAACGTGCGGATCATCACCGACATCGTCTGCGGGGACAACATCGCCCCGCCCAGACCCTGGAACGCGCGGGCGGCGATGAGCACCCCGACCGATCCCACCGCGCCCGCCATCCCGCAGACCAACGAGGACACAGTGAACAGGGCGAGCCCTGTTAGGTACAGCCTGCGCGGACCGAAGCGGTCGCCCAACCGTCCTGTGATCAGCAGCGGGACAGCGTAGGCCAGCAGGTATGCACTGTTGACCCAGATGACCTCGTTGTACGAGGCGTCCAAACTCCCAGCAATCGCCGGGATGGCCACGGCGACGATGGTGGAATCCACGAGGATCATGAAGAATCCGAGCATCATCGACCACAAAGCCGGCCATGGCGAGCGCTGATCTTGGGCGTACGTACTCACCTGGGCGAATCTACTCCTGGCGGGCTCTTCCGGGGTTGGTCGGGCGGGAGTTACATTTTCAGTATCGCCTTTCAGGTTCATGTCCGAAATCTGACCTGCAGAAACGCTTTCGCTCCGCTGTAAAAGGCGATACTGAGAATCTAGAAACGCTCAGGCGCCGCCGGGAAACCCCAGCGGCGCCTATTCAGTGGTCGTGTTAGCTCCCGGTTACGACATCATTCCCGAGAAAGGCTTCCGAATGTCCTCGAAAAGCTTCGGGTTGAAGAAATTGAGTGCGCCGATCAGCGCGGCGATTGCAGCCAGCGCACGGAAGAAGCGCAGCACGCCCTTGGCGGCAGAGGATGCGGTGGAGCTATTGTTGTCGTCGGTGGCGCTGTCGCCGTTGTTGCCCTCCACCTTGACCGGCATGGTGACGTCAGTCTTCGCGTCAGTGGTGATGCGCAGGACCAGATCACCCTGAGCGTCAGCTGGGATGGCCAGTTTGACGCTGGCCTTGCCGGCCTCGCCGTAGCCCTGCTCGCCGAGGTTCGGATCGATGTCGGTAGATGCCTCGGCGAGCTTGTCGCCTCCAGCGTTCTCAAGTGAGACAGTGACTTTCTTGGCCGGGTCGTCGATGGTGTAGATCAGGGAAGACAGATCAATAGTGGCGTCCGTTCCAGGCTTGAGCGGCTGGTCCAGCTTCACGCCCACGGCGGACTGGCCGCGCGGAGCGAGTTCCTCGTCGCTCTTGAGGTACTGAATGAATGCGTCGACATCGAGCAGGCCAATGTTAGACATCTCGGACCCCCGGGTCAGGGCCTCGAAGCTGTCGCCACCGCCGAGCAGGAAGGTGGAACCGGCGATGACGTAGTCCTTCTCCATGTCCATCGGCTTGCCGTCAATGGTGATGGAGGTGATGCGCTGACCCTGCTCCGCGTCCGGGTTGTAGGTGTAGGACACGTTGTTGGACAGGCCGAGCGCAAGACGCGGGCGGTCCTGACCGGGCTTCCACTGCTGCTCGAGGACGTCCTTGAAGTCCTTGCCCTTGATGGACTTGTAGGAGTTCTCGTTGCCGAACGGCTGAACGGAAAACGCCTGCTTGTAGGTCACGTCACCTGCAGGGAGATCGTCGCGGACACCGCCCGCGTTCATGATGCCGATGTCCGGCGTGACGTTCGAGTTCGCCGCGACGCTCCACTTAGCGGCCTCCGCGAGCAGGTTGCTCAGTGAGGATTCGACACCGCGGTTCGTGCCGGATTCTGCGCCCTCGTTCCTGCCGCGAGTGAACGCGACCGGAGTGTTGGCCACGACCTGCTTGCCCTGCTCTTCGGCTTCCGCTGCGGCTGTCGAGACGGTCGTGGCAATCTCCGGGTAGGCCTTGTCACATGCGAGGACGGTGGCATTGTCGACGACCTTCGCCTCATCGACGGTGACCTGCTTGGTTGCACGGTCGATGCTCAAGTCAACGTTAGCGAAGCCCTGGGAGTACTGGCCAGCCTGCGCCACAACCGGGGTGGTGGAGGCATCTGGGTTAACAACCACGTGGGTGTGGCCGAGGAATGCGACGTCGACAGCCTCGAACTTGTCCGGGGCGATGCCGCCGGCGTGGACGAGGGCGACCACAACGTCGGCTTCGCCCTTGTCTTTGAGATCCTCCGCCAGAGTGTTGGTGGTGGCAACTGGGTCGTTCCACGTGATGCCCGCGATGCCGTCCGGGCTGACCAGGTTCGGCATGTCGGCGGTGACGGTACCGATGAAAGCGACCTTCACGCCGTCGACTTCCTCGACGTGGTACGGCTCCGTGCCGTTCACGGAATCAGCGTTCGCTGCAAGATAAGGGAAGGCAGCGTCCGGGATGACACGCTCGGACAAGTCTGCCGCGCCCTTGTCGAATTCGTGGTTGCCCACAGCGGAGACTTTCAGGCCCATCTGGTTGAGGACCTCGATGGTGGGAGCGTCGTCAAGCAGCATGGCCGAGAACGGAGAGGCGCCAATGTTGTCACCGGAGGAGGTGAAAATGTGCGCGTCGCCGAACGGTTCGGCCTCCTGGTCGATGGCGCACTTCAGGCGCTCGGCGCCGGGAATGGAGTTCTTCTCGTCGTGCTCGAAACGGCCGTGGAAGTCGGTGATATTCGAGATGGAGATCTTGGCGGTCTGTTCGTCGGCGGATGCGACCGGCACGGTCAGGGCGGATGCGGACAGGGCGCTGACCGTCGCGGCGGCGATGGTGGCGCGCAAGTTCTTACGCATGCGTGGGCACCTTTCGGTTCGAAAGCGGTGGGGGAAAATGTCGGTCCGTACTCAGCTACTGGCACATGCCGAGACAGAGAACCGCAATCGAAAATAGGTGAGCGAGGTGGCGGCGACGTGAAGCTGGAATGTCCGAAACGTTAAGGAATGCCCGAATAGCCACTCAGGTCCACTGTGTCACCACAAGCCGCCGAGGAACTCGCCGACGACGGCGGATCCGAGCTCATCGAGGTCGGGGGCGACGACGCGGCCGCCGGCGCGGGAGGCTAGTGCGTCGAGAAGCGCGACGAGGTTCGGGTCATCTCCAAGGCGGAAGAACGTGGTATTCGCGCCCCGACGGGTGACAGTGTCGAGCTGCGTGACTGTCAGCGCGAGGGTTTCGCGCGTGGTGGGCCAGTAAAAGACAGGCTCTCCGTCCGGGGTGAGGTGGGAGGTCGGCTCCCCGTCGGTGACGATGAGCAGCGTGCGGTTCATGTTCGGGTGGCGGGAGAAGAACTGGTCCGCGAGCAGCAGCGCATGGTGCAAGTTCGTGCCCTTTTCCTGCAACGGCGGCAAGCCGGTCAGCTCGGAGATGTCCATCGTCTGCGCGTAAAGGCCGAAACCGATCAGTGCGAGCTCATCGCCGCGGAACTGCGTGGAGATGAGGTGGTGCAGGGCCAATGCGGTCTGCTTCATCGGCAGCCAGCGCCCTTCCATCGCCATGGAGAAGGACGTGTCCACGAGCAGGGCCACCGCATTACGGGTGCGGGCCTCCGTTTCCTGGACTTCTACGTCGCCGATCGTGATGTTCACTGGGCCCGCACTCAGGGATTCTTCTGCAGCTTGACGTTGAATCGCATTGGTGATCGTGCGGGTCGTATCCCACGGCTGGGTGTCGCCAAATTCCCAGGCGCGGCTCGAGCCGGTCGGTTCACCGGTCTGGCCGGCGGACGACGAATCCCGGGACCCCTCCCGCGGGGAGAGGTGCTGCGCGGCGTCCTGCAGCAGTGACTGGCCGAGTCGGCGCATGGCTTGCGGGGAGAGTTTGAGGCTGCCGTCGTCACCCTTTTGAAGAAGCCCGCCATCGCGCAGCGCCTTCTCCAAGTCTGAGAGTGTGCGCGCGGACACGGCCGCGTCTTGGCCGAGCAGATCTTCGATGTCTTCGAGATCGGCATCCGAGGGTTTCAGCCCGGAGAGATCATCGGCCAGTTGGTCGAGACGACCGAGGTCCTCCATTGCGCGGGCTGCGTCGCCCAGCCCCAGCCCCTCGTCTCCCTCGAACTGATCGCCGCCGTGCCAGTCGAGGTCTGGCCGGATGCCGCGCAGGTTCGCGTCCAACTCGCCCATCAGGTTCATCAATTCCGGCGAGCCGAAAGCCTGCGCGGACAGCTCCATGAGTTCGCGGCGCTGCTCGTCCGTCATCGAGTTGAGCATGCGCTGGGCGGCCGCAGAGCGCTTGGCTAGCAGCTCCACGAGCTCGTCGATCGTGCTGGGGTTCTCCGGGAACTGCGCGCCGTGCTTGTCCATGAAGGCGCGGAAGTCCTCCTCGGTATCTTCGCCGAGGCGGTGCTTGCCCAACAAAATATTGAGGTCCCGCAGCATTTCTGCAATTGCGGCGCGGTCTTCGTCCGTCGCGTTCTCAAGTGCATCCTTCATTCCGGAGAATCGCTGGTCGAGCATCTCCCGGCCGAGCAAGTCCTTGATCTGCTCGAACTTTTCGCGCGCCTCCGAGGATGCCCACTCGTATGTGCCCAGTTCGCTCACTGCGCCGGCAGGGGAACCGGGTAGGTTATCCAGCTGCATTTCCCGCAGTTGCCGGTCCATGTCGTCCATGTGCACGTCGCGGGCGAGTTGGCCGCGTTCGGCGAGCACAGCGTCGTCGAGAAGCTTCTTCACGTCCTGCAGCGTCTTGCCCAAGTTGTGGCGCTGCAGCAGGTTGCGGCGGCGCTCGGAAATGCGCGCGACCAGATCGTCGTAGCCTTCGAAACCGTCAGCACCGCGGCGGAGGTATTCGCGCAGCGCGCGTTCCGGGGAGTAGCCGGCCATGACCTCATTGCCAATTTCTCGCAGTGCCTTCGTCAGGTCCGCCGGGGGAGCCAGGGGGTCCCGTCCGCCGGTATAGCGGGTGTAGCGGGATCTAGCCATAGATTGTTTCGCCTTCTCCAGAGTCTTTCGAGATCTTCCGGGACAAGTAGAGGGATTCGATGCCGAGCTCAATGGCTGCGGCACGGTGGCCGTCCGAACCAGCGCCGTTCTCGGGTGCGAAGGCGGCGGTCAAATCGTCGTACAGCGTTGCGCCGTCAAGGTCCGGCAGGCCGGCGAGGAACTGAGCAGCAGTGACGTGCTCACCCGTGGAGATTGTCCGGGTGCCGTCCAGCGCGGCAATGAGCGGAGCGAAGTCGATTTCGCGCACCGACCGACGCACGGCCCCGGCGATGGCGGTGCGCAGGATGTACTCCAGCAACTCCCATTCGCGTCCTTCCTCGCCGGGTTCGAACTCGACCTTGCCGCCCATCACGTCGACGGCGGCTTCAAGGTCCACCAGGCGGGCAACGGGGTCCTCGCCTGACACAGCGGCGCGGTGGCGAGCTGATGCGGCGACCGTTTCCGCGCCAGCAATGGCAAAGCGTGCGGAAACACCTGCACGCTGGTTCACGGCGGGGGATTCGCGCAGCGCGCGGGTAAACCGTGCGAGGACCTCGAGCAGCACAGGCGGGATCTCGGCTGTGAGATCCGCTTCCTGCTCGATGACTGCCATTTCTGCGGCCAGCTCGAGCGGGTAGTGGGTGCGGATCTCCGCGCCGAAGCGGTCCTTGAGCGGGGTGATGATGCGTCCGCGGTTCGTGTAATCCTCCGGGTTGGCGCTCGCCACGACCAGCACATCGAGGGGCAGGCGCAGCATGTACCCGCGGATTTGAATATCTGCTTCCTCCATGACGTTGAGCATGGCTACCTGAATGCGTTCAGCCAGGTCAGGAAGCTCGTTGATGGCCACAATGCCACGGTTGGAGCGGGGGATGAGCCCGTAGTGGATGGTCTCCGGGTCACCGAGTCTGCGGCCTTCGGCCACACGCATCGGGTCCACATCGCCGATCAGATCCGCCACGGATGTGTCCGGGGTGGCGAGCTTTTCGGAGTAGCGTTCGTCGCGGTGCAGCCATGAAATCGGGGTCGCGTCGCCGTTCTCAGACACCAGCGCCCGGGAAGCGTCGGTGATCGGGTGCAGCGGGTGTTCGCGCAGTTCGGAGTCGGTGAGGACAGGGGTCCATTCGTCGAGAAGCGACGGCAACGTGCGCAGCAGACGTGTCTTGCCCTGGCCGCGCTCGCCGAGCAGCACGATGTCGTGGCCGGCAATGATCGCGCGTTCGACTTGCGGAATGACCGTATTCTCCAGGCCGTGCAGCCCCTCCCACGGGTTGTCGCCTGCCGCCAGCGCCGCGAGGAGATTGTCTCGCAGCTCTTTACGGATTGTCCGGTACGGGTAATTCCCGCTTTCGCGCAGTTCACCGAGGGTCGAGATATTCGGAGCTGAAGTCATGCGCCCCAGACTACTCCGGCTCGCCATACACTGGCCGGGATGACAACTACGCGCGTTCTCCTCATCCGCCACGGTCAAACCCCTACCACCGGTGTCGTTCTGCCTGGTCGGGCGGCGGGCTTGCACCTTTCGGAGACGGGCCGCCAGCAAGCGGAACGTGTCGCTGTGCAGCTCAAGGAACGCTTTTCGCTTATCGACGCCATCTTCACCTCCCCCTTAGAACGCACCCGCGAAACCGCGGAGCCGACCGCCCGTGTTCTCGGGCTGGAGCCGGTCGTTGACGACGCATTCATTGAATGCGATTTCGGCGACTGGACGGGACAGAAGTTGACCGACTTGAGCAAGTTGCCAGAGTGGCAAACCGTGCAGAAGACTCCTAGCCAGTTCCGGTTCCCCGGCGGGGAAAGCTTTGTGGAGATGCAGGACCGAGTCGTCGCCGGAATCGAGCGCGCAGCTGCTCAATTCCCGGGCGGCGTTGTCGCGTGCTTCAGCCATGCAGATCCCATCAAGGCGGCCATTACCCACTACCGCGGTGTGAACCTGGACGAATTCCAGAAAGCGAAAGCAGATCCGGCGTCCGTGACCGTCATTGAGTTCGCCGAAGGAGTGGGCCGCGTTGTCTGACCACACGCTTCAGCCGCCGTTCACGCGGGAGCTCGAGCTGCTTACCCACGGTGAACTAGGTTTCGTGGGGCAGGTGGCTGGGTCGTCGAACATGACCTTCGTCTTCGACATCACCGCTGGCGGCGACCAGGATGACAGTGAGTACGCATGGGCTGTATTCAAGCCAGAAGCAGGGGAGCAGTACCTGCACGACTTCTCGCCCGCTTTATGGCGGAGGGAGCGCGCGGCGTTCCTGCTCAGCGAACACCTTGGATGGCACCTCGTCCCGCCGACTGTCGTGCGCGACATCGAGGGGCTAGGGGCCGGTTCGCTGCAGCTGTACATCGACAATGACGGCTCCCACTACTTCCCACTCTACGAAACGCGCGAGGACCTGCACGACCAGTTTCGCCGCATGGCCGTCTTCGACGTGCTGACCAATAACACCGACCGGAAGTCCGGCCATGTGCTGCTCGGTGCGGGCCCGTCCGGGCCCGAACACGTGTGGGGTATCGATCAAGGCCTGTGCTTTCACCAAGATCCCAAATTGCGCACCGTGATCTGGGACTTCGCGGGCGAGTTCATCGACTCGGCGCTCATCGAAGCGGTCTCGCCGCTCATTTATGACGTTCCGGCCGACATCGCCGAGCTGCTCGAGCCCGCAGAGGTCGAGGCACTGCAGGAACGCGCGCTGCGTCTTGCGGGGCTTCCCATGTTCCCTGCTCCGCGCCACCAGTACCAGTTCCCGTGGCCGTTGGTGTAGGGGGCGTCGACAAGCAAACAGCCCCGCAACGCACCTCCAGTACGTTCGGGGCTGTCGAGCGAGGGCTTAGACGCCGTCGGTCTCCTGCGGGTCGTTGTCCGCGTCAGCCTTCGTCTCGTGGCGCGTGCCGTGGTTGTGCTCCGGCGGCGCGTAGATGGAGTAAAGCTTCGCGGGCTCAGCGCCCTCGTTGGTGAAGTTGTGCCACTTGCCAGCGGGGACGAACGCAGCCCAGTCAGCACCGACAACCTGGTCGACTTCGAGGTCGGTCTCGGACGCGCCGATCATCGCGCGCAGCTCGCCGGCCTCTAGTCGCAGGAACTGGTCGTGGTCGTCGTGGATCTCGGCGCCGATCTCGCCGCCCGGCGGAATAGTCATCACGGTCAGCTGGAGGTTCTTGCCGGTCCACAGGGTGTCACGGAAAGCCTCGTTATCCACCGTCGCCTTCTCAATGTCAACGACGTACGGGTTGGGTCCTTGATCAGCCATTGTTCCTCCTTTGTGTTGCGAACATCAGGCACTTCCATTCTACCTAGAATCAGAGGGCATGGATCTGCCCGAACGCATCCCGCTTAACGACGCTCGACTGGCCCGCATCACCCGCACCAACGCCACCCTCGAGAACCTGCCCCAGCAGCTTGAGGAGGCCTGGAGCGAGCTGGCGCCGTTGATCGAGTACTACGAAACCGGCTGGAGCGGCGACATGCAGAACTACCCCGACGCGCAGTTCGGCGTCCTGTCCGAAGACGGCGTGTGGAACGAGATGGGGCGTTTCTACCAGGTAGTGAAAGAGATCGCCGCGGTCACCGCGCGCATTGTGCGCGAGTACGAAAACGGCGGCGAGTCTGGCGGCGGGGCGAGCTAGTCCAGCGGCACGAGTGTGACGTCGGTAGCTTCCTCCATCGCCTGCTCCTTGTCCAGGCGGTCCAATGCGTCCTGCGTGATGTCCGACTCGTTGACGTCGAGGACGGTCTGGTCGCCCACCGCACCGCGGTCGACCTGGGCCGGGGCATCCGACGGGGTAACGCCGAAGAACTTGTCCAGGCCCTTCACGTTGAACTGGGTGGACATGTAGCGGGAATTGTTGGACGTGTTCCACTGCGAGACAACCAAGTCCATATTGTCCAGAGTCGAACCCGGGACAATATAGCCGCCGTAGAGCTGGGTGAAGTTGTTCTCGTCCTGGTGGTGGCGCCAATTGCCGTCGCCAGCGACGACGGGGCGCGCCGGCGTAATCTCGTCCCAATTGCGCGCGATGGTCTCGGATACGCGCACCTCGATGGAGCGAGTCTGAGCGTTGAACATCGCCAGGACCCAGTGGCCGTCGATGTAGCGCAACGACATCTCGCCGGCCTTCATGTTCTTGGAGAGCATCGGTTTGCCCATCTTCGAACCCCACGTGCCGGTGGCGGGATCGAAAATCTCCCAGCTTTCGCGGTTGGCAATGTCCTGTTCGCGGAACCGGGACAAATACACCGAGTCTTGGCGACGAAAATCGGACGACACCACGTAGATGAAACCATCCGGCCCCATCTCCCAACTGATCATGTTGCCCAGGCCCCTCATATAGCGCGGGCTTGTCGTGCCCACCGACGTCCACGTGCGGCCGTTGTCAGTGGACTTCCAGATCTGGGTCTCCACGATGTTGCCCAGGCCCGCGTTCCACATGCCCTGCATGTACAAGACCCCGTTGATGTTGATCACATCAGACGGAATCAACGTCAAGTTGTTGTCGTGACGGTAGTCAATGAGCTGTCTTACAGAATCACCACTGTTCAGCGGGCGTTTCAAGGTGATCTGGCCGTTCCCGTCCATCTCGGCGACTGCACCGATGGGGCTGAGCCACTCGCCCTGGCCAAAACCGCGGCCGGTGAACGAGTCGCCGAAGACGATGGCGAATTCCTTCCCGATACCCAGCGGCGCCATGATTCCCAGATCCAACGCACCGGCACCAATGTCGTTTTGGTGAGTGCCCAGCAGGTCACCGACCATCGTGACATCGAGGCCTTCGCTGACCCGGCTCCAGGGGTTGTTTCCGGGCTTTGCCACCGGCTTCTCCGACGGCGTGCCGAAGAGCCCGGAGCTGAAGTCGCTCGACGAACTCGACGAGCTCGAGGAAGAAGACGAGCTCTGTGCGTCCGCCACCGCAGGGCTGATCAGGGATACAGCGGCAAGTCCGGCAAGGACGGCGGAAGACGTTGAACGCAGGGGACGCGGGGAACGACGGGAACGACCGGGACGAAGGAAACGCGGGGTATGCATGGGGCTAGCTCGCTTTGAAATCCGGGGGCGGTGATGCAACCGGATTGGACTCTAGCAAAGGGCGAGTGCTTTATTCCGGCTTCCTGTGGCGCCCGACACTGGACGTATCGTCGGGGCGCCGGTGCCGGCCCGTGCCCTGTGCCGCGCGCCGAGAACGCGTAGCACGCCGCAACCGCACTTTTTCCACCTCAGACAAATACGTGTTCTCGCCGGCGAGATCGGCCGAGGTACTGCTGCGGCCGGGGTTGAACGATATAGGAGCCGGGAAGGACTGCGTAGGCACATGAGCCTGCGCTCGGCGGTGCAGCTCCGACGAAGGCTCTGCAGGGAACAGTGGTTTTCGCCCCGCGCGGGACGCTGGCCGAGCCTCCGGTTCGGCCGGGAACAGCGGCTCCGGCTGAGCCTTCGGCTCTGCGGTGGACAACGGCTCCAGTTTCGCAGCCGGCTCGGGCGGGAACAGTGGCTCCGGCTTCGGACGCTCCGCCGGTTCGGCCGGGAACAGCGGCTCCGGCTTGGGGCGCTCGGCCGGTTCGGCCGGGAACAGCGGTTCCGGCGCTGGTGGCTCCGCGGGGGACGGCTGCTCTGGCGGGAGCACCGGCTCCGGCTCGGGCGCAGGCTTCGGCTCTGGCGGGAGCACCGGCTCCGGCTCGGGCGCAGGCTTCGGCTCTGGCGGGAGCACCGGCTCCGGCTCGGGCTTCGGCTCGGGCTTCGTCTTGAACACCGGCTCGAACACCGGCTCCGGCATGGGCTTTGGCCTCGGCGCGGGCTCCGGCTCTGGTTCCGGCTCCGGCTCGAACACGGGCTCCGGCTCCGGTGGCAGCAACGGCTCCTGCTCCGGCTCCGGCGGCAGCAACGGCTCCGGCTCCGGTGGCAGCAACGGCTCCTGCTCCGGTTCTGGGGGCAGCAAAGGCTCTGGTTCCGGCTCGGGCGCTGGTACCGGCTCGAAGACTGGCTCCACCCGCACCCGCGGGGCTGCTTCCGGGGTCTCGTCCTGCGCTGGCGGCTGGTATTTCGGTTCCCAATCCAGGAAGATCTCCCGCGCACCCGGGAACGGGATGACTTGGTCCTCCGGGTCGATGGCGGCATCGAGCTCGACGGTGATGGCTAGGGTGCCGTCGGCGTATTCGTAGACCTGCCAGGGGTCGTCGGAGGTTTCCGGCTCGAGAGGCAGCTCGGGAAGTTGCTGGATTGCGCCCGCCCCAGAAGCAGGGGAGACATCGACACCAATGCGTCCGTTGTTGGCGAAGGCGCGAGCTATGACGGGGGCGGGGGAGGCGTCGATAAGCGAGCGCAACAGGTCGGCCTCGGGGTGGGGCAATGTGCCGAGTACGCGGCCGTCGCATGTGACCACAATGTCTTGCCCGCGCACCAGCAGCCCCACGAGCCACTGGCCGGGGGACATGTCCGCGATGTCGGAAGCGCTGAACTCGCCCGTGGAGATGTCGACGATAACGGTTTCGTCGTAGCTGCCGGGCAGCATCACCGAACCGGGGAGCGGGTTGTTGCCCGGAATGACAAATTCGGCCGGTGCGAGGTTGACCGTGACGTCGCAGACGCCGGTGCCTGGCGCGACGTCTAGCGTGGCGGTCGCGGTCGGGATCATGCCCGCGTCGTGCACGATGTCGATGGGAAACAGTGTGTCGCGGTCTGCAGCGGCGATCTCGCCGATGACGCTGCCATGCGCCTGCGGCCAGCGCACGCGCCACCCGCCGGAGATCGGGTGCGGTTCCAGTTCAACCGTTGTGAGGCCTGCCTGTCCAGCACCGCCCGCCGTGCCGAGACTCTCATGCACCGTGGCGTGCATGACGTTGCCCACGCGCACGCGCATGCCGTCGCCTAAGGCGGTCGGCGCAAGGGGGTAGCGCGGGGTCGGTTCCATGACTCGAAACTTTACGCGTTATGCAAGGGCTGAACGAATGGCTGGGTTCGATTGGCAGGGATCACCCAGCTTAGTGGAACTTGCCCAGCACCTTCCGGACCAGCTCCACGACAGCGAGGACGGCGAAGCCGACGATGAGACCCATCACCAGCGCCCCGGCAGTATCCACAAGCCAGCCGACGAAACCGCCGCCGACTGCTTCCACTCCGCGGGCGAGAATGTCGTGCGGCCAGTGCCAGCCAAAGACTTCGTCGAAACCACGAATGATCAGGTGTCCGCCGACCCACAGCATGGCCACAGTGCCCACCACGCCGATCGCCTTGAGCACGTACGGCATGCCCTTGACCAGCGCGGTGCCCAGCTTTGGCGTATTGCCGCGCTCAACCATGCCCAGACCGATGTCGTCGACCTTCACCAGCAGCGCCACCGCACCGTAGACCGCGATGGTGATGAAGATGGCCACGGCCACCAGCACGAGGAATTCCATCCACAGCGGCTGGTCAGCGACTTCGTCGAGCGCGATGATCATGATCTCCGCAGACAGAATTAGGTCTGTCGTCACAGCGCGCTGGACCAGCGAGTCTTCGCTTTCAGCATCGCGGTTGACGGCGCGCTCTGCGGCTTCATCCTCGTCGTGCAGAAGCTTATCGACGATCTTCTCCGCACCCTCAAAGCACAGATAGGAACCACCAATCATGAGGATGGGCACCAGCGCCCACGGAGCGACGGCGTTGAGCAGTAGCGCGATCGGCAGAATGATGAGCAGCTTGTTGCGCAGCGAACCCTTTGTGATCCGCCAAATCATCGGCAACTCGCGCGCCGGCGTCACCCCCGTGACATATTGCGGCGTCACTGCAGCATCGTCGATTACAACGCCTGCAGCTTTAGCGGACGTTTTCGCCGTCATGGCAGCCACGTCATCCATGCTGGATGCGGCGGTGCGGGCGATCAGGGCGACGTCGTCAAGCAGTGCGAGCAAACCACCGGCCATTGTTTGAGCCTTTCTGTAGGGAACGAGCAGAGCCTACCCCGTTATGTATGGTGTGAGCATGTCTGAAACGGTCACATCGACAGCCCGGGTGCGTTTGTCCAGCCCAGGGCGGTGCGGCAAGCGGCTGGCCGCCCACTTCGCTCAAACCATTGACGCGACGTGGGATAGCGACGGTTCCAAAGGCTTGTTCAAATTCCCGGACGCCACGTGCGATGTCATCGGCACCGACGGCGTGCTCATGTTCAGCGTCGAGGGTCCCCGTGACGGCGTTGAGGAGGCCGAACGTCAGGTAGCCACACGCTTGATCCACATCGCGAACGAAGACGATGTCGTCGTCGAGTGGCTACGCGGGGGAGAGACCGTCGCACGTTTCTCGCGCGACAGCGCCTAACCCACCGGCGTCAACTCCACTTCCTCAGCCCATGTCAGTTCGATGCCCTGGGCGCGCAGCCATTCCATCGCGTCGTCGTCGTGGCGGGTGATGCCCTCGACAGCGTTGAGCGTGGCATCGATCGCCTTCTCCGCTTCCGAGGCGCTGATCAGGCCTGCTGAGGTGGCCGCGGCAAGCTCGTCGATGTCGAGCACGTCGATCGCCTCGCCCTGGATGGCCACGAGGTCGACGTACAAGTCGCGTGTGCGCCACACTTCGCCCTCGTGATCAATGGCGGCGATGTCGAAGTAGAAGTCCTGCTCCACATCCACGCCCTCGCGGAAGTGGAAGATGTTGGCGCGCAAGTTGAGCTCCGGCAGCAACCAGCTCTCCAGGTAACCGAACTTCGGGTGGTTGGCCCCACGGGCCATGTACAGGCCGAAATCCGTCACCGTGAAGGTGTCCACGTCGCGCAGGTACCCCTTCGGGTCCGTGTTCGTCTTCGACATCGTGTCGAAGGTCTCCTGCTTGACGGGGTGGAGATCCACGGCAGAATCTGCCGCGCCCGGGGCTACCTGGGGGCCTGTGCCAGTCATCTCGATTGCCTTTCCTACATCCAGCGTCCTACTTCACCGTCGCCGTCAGGGCCACCGGTGCGAAGCGGCAGGACTTCCCGCCTGTCTTCACCGCACCGTCGACCACTGCCAGAACGGGTCCGGGGCCCGTGGAGGCCACCCCGGACAAGGTTGCCGGTCCTGTGGGATTAATCCCGTTATTGGCCAACGGCGTTACACCGCTGCGCAGCGAGCCAACATTCACCCAGTACACATTCATCTGGCCCTGCTGCTTCTCCGCAGCTCCCGTGCCCAGGGCGGTGAAGACGAACGTGCTCTCCCCGGCCTTCGGTGCCGGCTGCGGAGAGTCCGCCGGCCCCGGCACCGCGATAACGGACCCTGTGGAGTGCAGGCCCGGGCCCATGCAGTTCAGCGACACCGTTGGCCAGTAGCCCTGGCGGAACGCTGGGCCGTTCGTCGGCAGGGCCGGTCCACCGGATTCTCCCTTCCCGGCGGTGAACCCGACCGCTGCCAGAAGCGCATCGCGCACCTGCGGCGGCACCCACGGCTGGTTAGCAAAATCGGTCACGGCGCGCTGGACCTGCGGGGTGGGGCGGCCGAGATCGTCGATAATCTGCGACGACGTGAGGTTCGATAGCCCCGGCAGGCCCGGGGCAGCGCTCTGCGCGGAGGCGGGGACGGCCGCACCGGCCACGAGCCCGGCGGCAAGCACGGTGGCCGCAACCGCACCCTTGACAGGGCGCGACAGAACTGGCAGGGCCGGCAGGGTGGGGAGCTTCTTCAGCTGCATGGGAGTTGGGTCCTTCGCGTCGGGAAAGTAACGCATTATCACAGGGCACTTTAGTTACTTTGAAAACAATTGCAACATAAACACCATAGTTTTCTTACGTCCCAATGTCGGGATTGGGGCGGGCGTTGCGTGTTGTTTCCTGTGTCCTGCTCCGCGTTGTGTTGAATTCTCTGTTGGGTTCTGTCTTCAGTTCGGCTGCGCCCCAACATCGCGTTACCCACCGTATGCGGGTAGGGTTTAACCGTTCAAGCGGGGCTGCCGTGACGGTGGCGTCGTCACGCAAAAGCAAGAAGGAGCAGACCCGCAGTGTCGCACCCCGAATTCCGCAACGTCGCTATCGTCGCGCACGTTGACCACGGCAAGACCACCCTCGTCAACGGCATGCTGGAGCAGTCCGGCGTGTTCGGTGACCACGGCGAGGTCGCGGACCGCGTCATGGACTCCGGCGATCTCGAGTCCGAGCGCGGCATCACTATTCTGGCGAAGAACACCTCCATCCGCCGCAAAGGCGCGGGCAAGGATGGCCGCGATCTAGTCATCAACGTCATTGACACGCCGGGCCACGCGGACTTCGGCGGCGAGGTGGAGCGCGGCCTGTCCATGGTCGACGGTGTTGTTCTGCTTATCGATGCCTCCGAAGGCCCGCTGCCGCAAACCCGCTTCGTCCTGGGCAAAGCGCTCGAGGCGAAAAAGCCCGTGATCATCTGTGTGAACAAGACCGACCGCCCCGACGCGCGTATCGACGAAGTCGTCGAAGAGGCCCAGGACCTGCTCCTCGAGCTCGGCGCGTCATTGGAGGATCCGGATGCGGCTGAAGCCGCAGAGAACCTGCTCGAGCTGCCGGTGCTCTACGCCTCCGGTCGCGCTGGCCGTGCCTCCTTCAACAACCCGGGTAACGGCGGCCTGCCGGACAACGACGACCTGCAGCCGCTTTTCGACGTCATCTACGACGTCCTCCCCGAACCTTCCGCCGACATCGATGCCCCGTTCCAGGCGCAGGTGACCAACCTAGACTCCTCGTCCTTCCTGGGCCGTATCGCGCTGATCCGCGTGTACCGCGGCAGCGTGAAGAAGGGCGACAACGTCGCCTGGGTCCACTACGACTCTGACGGCAACGAGCACGTCAAGAACGTCAAGATCGCCGAGCTGCTGGTCACGGAAGGGCTTGAGCGTGTTCCGGCCCAGGGCGAGGTCGTCGCCGGCGACATCGCCGCGGTGTCCGGCATCGACGAGATCATGATCGGCGACACCCTGTGCGACCCGGAGCATGTGGAGGCCCGCGAGCGCATCAAGATCGACGACCCCGCAATCTCCATGACCATCGGCGTGAACACCTCCCCAATGGCCGGCCGCGGCGGTGGCGACAAGCTCACCGCCCGCATGGTCAAGGCGCGCCTGGACCAGGAGCTGATTGGTAACGTCTCCATCAAGGTGCTGCCGACCGACCGCCCCGACGCGTGGGAGGTCCAGGGCCGCGGCGAAATGGCCCTGACCGTTCTGATCGAGACGATGCGCCGCGAAGGCTTCGAGCTGACCGTGGGCAAGCCGCAGGTGGTCACCAAGGAGATCGACGGCAAGACCTACGAGCCCTACGACCACATGGTCATTGACACTCCGTCCGAGCACCAGGGTGCTGTCACCCAGCTCATGGCCAACCGCAAGGGCCAGATGACCGCCATGGGCAACTCTGGCGCCGGTGACTGGGTCCGCATGGAGTTCGACGTCCCGTCCCGCGGCCTGATTGGCTTCCGCACGACGTTCCTCACCGAGACCCGCGGCGCTGGCATTGCCAACAGCTACTCCATCGAGCACCGCCCGTGGGCAGGGGAGATCAAGGGCCGCCCGACTGGCTCGCTCGTTGCCGACCGTTCCGGCCAGGTCACTGCCTACGCGCTGACGCAGCTGGCAGACCGCGGCGACTTCTTCGTCGAGCCCGGCGCGGAAACCTACGAGGGCATGGTCGTCGGCGCGAACAGCCGAGACGAGGACATGGACATCAACATCACCAAGGAGAAGAAACTGACCAACATGCGTTCTGCCACCGCAGACGCAACGGTCACGCTGGCCAAGGCCAGGACCCTCTCTCTGGATGAGGCCATCGAGTTCTGCGACGACGACGAGTGCGTCGAGGTCACGCCCGAGGTCATGCGCGTGCGCAAGGTGATCCTCAACTCCACCGAGCGCGGCCGTGCACGTTCTCGTGCGAAGCAGATGAACAAGTAGCATTAGCGCGCATGAAAGCAGTTCGCTTGACGACGGTCACGCTCGCGTCGATAAGCCTGCTCTCCTCGTGCGCAGCCAACCCGGGCCCGCCCCCGATCGTCGAAGAGACGGTGACCACGGAGACAGCGACGACGACCGTCCAGCCCGGCCCGACGCGGTCGCAAGTCCAGGTCGGGGTGCAGCCGCTGCGCAACGGTCTCAACCCGCACCTCATCGCCGATGAGAATTCGACGGTGCAGGATATTGCCGAGCTCACCCTGCCCAGCGCGTTCGTGGACGGGAAGATGAACACTGATCTGCTCGTCAGCACCAGCGAGCTGCCCGCCGGCGAGGGTGACGAGGACGCGGCAATGACCGTGCGCTACGAAATCAGCCCGGCCGCCCAATGGTCCGACGGCAGTCCCATCACCGGCGCCGACTTCGCCTACCTGTGGCGTGGCATGACCTCCACGCCGGGCACGGTCGACCCGGCCCCGTACCGTGCCGTGAGCGACGTGCGGGTCTCGGGCGGAGGCGGCAAGATCGTCGACGTCGTTTTTGACGAGCCGGTCGGCGATTGGCAGGGAATGTTCCGCAACCTGCTGCCGTCACACCTGCTCGATTCGACCGCAGCCGATTTCGCAGCGGCGCTCGCAGACTCGATCCCAGCTTCGGCCGGCCGCTACATGGTCGACCAAGTCGACCGCGGCAGCGGCATCATCACGCTGAACCGCAATGACAGGTTCTGGGGGCAAAGCCCGGCGAGCATTGACATTCTGACGCTGAATTCGGTGCGCTCCACCGAGCAGGTCGCCGACCGTTTGCGCGCCGGCCAGCTCGCCTTCGTCGATCACGTGCCGGGGGAGACATCGGCCGACGCGTACTCCCTCATCCCCGGAACCCAAGTCCGCACGGAGCGCGGACCACGAGAATTAGGCCTGGTCATGAGCGTCGATTCGCCCATTCTCAATGACCTTGCGGCACGCGAGGAGCTGCGCTCGCTTATCGACGTCCCCCTCATCGCCCGCATCGCCTCCTCCCGCTCCCGCGACGTCGATGCCGCCGAAGCGACTCCGGCGTTGGGTCGAGAAGCGGGAGAGTTGCGCGCGGCCGTCGATAAGCACAGGCCGTTGCGCATCGCCGCCGACCCGCGCGATGACGAGTCGATGCCGGCCACCAGAGCGCTCGTGGACATCCTCAACGGCGAAGGGATCTCCGCGGAGACCGTCGCCGCCGACATGACCGATATTGCGGAGCGACTGCCTGCCGGTGAGATCGATGCGGTGATGAGCTGGTCGTTCACCAACAGCTCGACTGCGTGGGCCAGCAAGGTCCAATGCCCCTACACCGCCGCAACGGAAGCCGGGGACAGCGGCGCCCAGGACAGTGGCGGCGATGGGGCCAACGGCAACGACGCAGGCGGTGCGGGCGCTGACCGCTACGCCTCCGGCAACCTGAGCGGATTATGCACCCCGGACACGGACCGACTAGCCGAGGCAATTCTCGCCGGCGACATCTCCAGCCAACAAGCCCGCGAACAGGTCACCGCCGCTACCGCAATCGAAGCCGTGTGGGTGCCGGTACTGCGCGAGCGCCGGATCATCGTCCTGGGGCAAGGCATCATTGGCCCGTCGCCGAACTTGGAAGAATGGGACCGTGGCCTTGCCGGGGCCGACACATGGAAAGAGGACACAACTGCCAATGAGCAACGCACCACAGAACCCGAGTAACCCCCGCCCCAACGCGCACGCTGATCGTAGAGACCTCACTGGGTACCGCGTCGTCGCCGTCCACGCCCACCCGGACGATGAATCCATCTCCACCGGCGGCGCCCTCGCTGACCTGTCTCGCCGCGGGGCCGACGTCCTCGTTGTGACCTGCACGCTCGGCGAGGAAGGCGAAGTCATCGGCGAGACCTACCAGGGCCTCGTCGACGACCAGGGCCGGGGCGCCAACCAGTTGGGCGGCTTCCGCATCCACGAGCTGGCCCGCGCGTTGGACATCCTCGGCGTGCGCAGCGAGTTCCTCGGTGGGGCGGGGCAGTACAGGGATTCGGGGATGGCGGGGGCGCCCGCGTCACGCAACGCAAGGGCGTTCGTGAACTCGGGGCAGCGCGCGGTTGACGACCTTGCCGCCATCTTCGAACGGGAACGGCCCCACCTCGTGCTCACATACGACCCCAACGGCGGTTACGGCCACCCCGACCACATCCGCGCCCACGAGATCACGCACGCCGCCGCCGACCAGATCGGGGGAGTGCCGCGCATTCTCTGGGCCACGCGCCTGCGCAGCGAGCTTGAAGCTGAAACCGCCGAGGTTGTCCCCGCAGGCTGGACCCGTCCTGCGCCGGGCGAGCTCGATGCCGTCGACACCAGCGACACCTGGGTAGAGATGAACGACACCGTCTACGCCGCCAAGATCGACGCCATGCGCGCCCACGCCACCCAGATCTGGATTGCCGACGGCTCCACCTCCACCACCAACCCCCACGCCGCCTTCGGCCGCGCCCCCTCCGCCGACGTGACCACCTACGCGCTGTCCAATCTCATTGCTCAGCCCGTCATTCGCCGCGAGCACTACCAGCTCGGGGCCGGGCAGCCGCTGGACCACGGCGCTGACCTGCTCAGTGGCATCGCGCCGTGACGCCCGAGCCACCCATGCGCCGGGAGCCGCAGGTCCGCACTGACTTCAGCCCCTCCGAAGCGCGCTGGGCCATCGCGTGGCTCAGCATCGGCGCGATGTTCGCCGTGCTGCTGCAAGTCACCTCCATCAACGCCGCGTGGGGGATCCCTTCTATCGCTACCGCGTTCCTCTTTCAGGGGGTGGTCACGCGGACGGGGCGGTTGTGGACGTCGAAAAGCGTGCGCGTGCTCGTGCCGACCCTCGTGTGGGCCGCCTGCTTTGCAATGCTCTATTTCGGCGTCGACGTCACCAGCGATATCCTGAACAACAATTCCATTCGCGCACTCGCGCTGTTAATCGCCGGTTGCCTCGGAGGGGTTTGGCCCCTCCTACGGCGCAAGTGACATACTTGACGGGCAACAGGAAAACCCAGAGGAGCAACAATGACCTACATCATCGCCGAACCGTGCGTTGATCTGCTCGACCGCTCATGCGTCGAAGAATGCCCCGTCGACTGCATCTACGAGGGCAAACGCATGCTCTACATCCACCCCGACGAGTGTGTGGACTGCGGCGCCTGCGAGCCCGCCTGCCCGGTCGAAGCCATCTTCTACGAAGACGACCTGCCCGAGGAGTGGAACCACTACTACGACGTCAACGTCGCATTTTTCGACGAGCTCGGCTCCCCGGGCGGAGCGGCTGCCGCCGGCAAGTACGACTTCGACCACCCATTCGTGGCCGCGCTGCCGCCGATGCGGGAGTCCTAAATGCCGCGCAGCCCGCTCTCCTCGACCCTGCCTGACTTCCCGTGGGACACGATCCTCGACGTCAAGAAGAAGGCGGCCTCCCACCCGGACGGTTTGATTGACCTGTCCGTGGGCGGGCCCGTGGATCCGGTGCCCCCGACGATCCAGCTCGCCCTCGCAGAGAATGCTGCCGCGCCCGGATACCCGCAGACCATGGGCACCCCGGAGCTGCGCGAGGCGATCGTGTCGGCTCTGGAGCGCCGCTTCGGCATCGCGGGGCTGAACGAGAAATCGGTTCTGCCGACGATCGGCCTGAAAGAGGCCGTCGCGTGGCTGCCGACGCTGCTCGGGCTGCGCGGCGAGACCGTGGTCATCCCAGAAGTGGCGTACCCCACCTACGAAGTCGGGGCACTCATCGCAGGGTGCAACATCGTGCGTTGCGACGATCCCGCCGACGCCCCCCGCGACGCCGCCCTGGTGTTCATCAACTCGCCCTCGAACCCGACCGGCGCCCTGGCATCGGTGGAGCAGCTGCGAGCGTGGGTTGAGTTTGCCCGCGACACCGGCGCGATCGTGGCCTCCGACGAGTGCTACCTCTACCTCGGCTGGACCACCGACCCAGTGTCCATCCTGCACCCGTCCGTGACTGACGGGGACAACACCGGGCTGCTCGCGCTGCACTCGCTGTCGAAGACCTCGAACCTCGCCTCCTACCGCACCGGCATGATCTCCGGCGACGAGAACCTGGTCCAAGAACTGCTGGAGGTGCGCAAACACGCCGGCCTGATCGTGCCTGGCCCGATCCAGCACGCAATGACCGCAGCACTGAGTAGCGACCTCCATGAGGAGCTGCAACGGTCGGTGTACGCCACCCGCCGCGTCGAGTTGCTGAAGGCTTTGCCCGGCGCTGGGTTCACGGTCGATGCATCCGACGCTGGCCTCTACCTCTGGGTGCGCCGCGAAGGCATGAACTCCCGCGAGGCGCTCGACTGGCTCGCCGAGCGCGGCATCCTCGCCGCACCGGGCGATTTCTACGGCCCTGCCGGCGCTCAGCACGTCCGCATTGCGCTGACCGCGACGGACGAGCGCATCGATGCCGCAGTCGCCCGCCTAGCGCAGTAGCGCTTCTGGTTCGTCGCAGCCGCGTCCACGGGCGGTTCGACCGGTTCGTGAGCAAGATAACGCCACGACAATCCCAGAGTTCGCGCGTTACCAGAGTAATGTTGCCGGGAAGTTGCGCGTCGATTCGGGCGCCACTGAGGACTAAGGACGCTCATTGACGGACACTGTGACACCGGCCGAACCACGGCCAGCTGAGGGCGGCGGGAGTACCGCTGTCCGCTTCGCTAACGGCGCACGAGAATTCATCAAATTCGGGATTGTCGGCGGGTCAGGGGTCTTCGTCAACCTTGCGGTGGTTTATGTAGTCAAGAAGGCGCTCGAGCTCGGGTGGGATATCCACGAGAACGAAGTCTTCATGAACTTGTTCGGCACGCGGTGGAACGTCCGCTGGTACCACGTCATCATGACCATTGCGTTTGTGGTGGCAAACACGTGGAACTACCAGCTCAACCGGTCGTGGACGTTCCGCAATGTGCCGAAGAAGTCGTGGTTGCGCGGCTATTTCCCGTTCATGACCACGGGCATTGTCGCATTCCTCGTAAGTCAGACCGTGGCGACGTTGCTGATGAATCCGACATCGCCCATCGCGCTTTCCGACGACATCTTCGACAACTCCACCGGCTTCCGCACCAAATTCTACTGGTCCGCCGCGATTTCGACCCTGGTGGCGATGCCGGTCAACTTCGTCATCAACAAGCTCTGGACGTTCGGGAAACCGAAAAGCCCCCTCGCTGTCGTCTAGACCGGCTTCGCCGCCCCTCGAGCTCGCCGCCCTTCGAGTTCCCGCAGTCTAAGCGGCGGCAACTGCAGGACCGAAAAGAGCGTCCATGGCGCCGAACCTATGCCGCTGGTTGGTGCGCACGGTGCCGTACGGGGAGACCCATACTGGCCGGCCGGCGCGGATTGCAATGTGGCCTCGGGAGCGGCGCACGTCCGGGGTGTCGTGGTTAATACGGTTGTGGTAGCGGCACAGCGGAACCAGGTTGGCGATGCTAGTCTCCCCGCCGCGCGCCCATGCTTCCGCGTGATGGACTTGGCAGAAGTCGGCAGCATGGTGGCAGTCCGGGTGAGCGCACATCGGCTGGACTGTCTTGGCCAGGTCGCGTTGCTCGGCGTTGGCCAGACGCTCAGTGCGGTACAGATTCACGGCGCCTTCGGTGGGGTGGAACACTGCGGCTTCCAGCTCGTTGTCGCCGGTGGCGATGAACCGGTCTATGAATTCCTTGCCGGTCATGGTGGTGCCGTCGGTCAAGCCAAGGATCACATCGTCGCCGTCGCCGCGGACAATACGCGTCCATTCCGGCAGGGGAACAAGGAGCATGGGGCGGGGTGAGGCTTCGGGGACGCTGCCGTCGCCACGCAATAAGGCAATGAGCTTGCGCGCCATGTGCGCCCCTGGAGAAACGTCGGCACCCATGCCGGCCGTAAGAACGTGCTTGAGGTCGGCGAGGAAGCGTTTACCGGTCGTCAGGGTCAGGGTGGCCATGTCGTCGTCGCCTTCACTGATGGTGGCGCGCTCCTGGCGCGCGGGTGGGTTTTTCGGCGGGACGATCTTCTTGATCAGTGCTCCCAAGGCTTTGAAGGTGCGGGTGGTGCGGCTGGCGGCGTCGAGAAGCTTCAGGCGCATGGTGTGGCGGCGTGTCGCATGCTTGATGTGCGCGATGGAGCGCTCGATTTTTGCGAGCATGCCCACGGAGAGGCCCAAGCGCATCGCTTTCTTCGAGGCTTTCTCGCGCTTGGCTGCAGATAAGCCATCGCCGAAGTAGGCATCATGGACAAGTTTCCAGTTGTTCACCACCGACGGCTCCACGCCGGCGCTGAGTGCTTGCTGTTTGTTGAAATCTTTCAACGCCCCCAACCTTGGGGCGCTGAACGCGCTGACAAGGTCATCGAAAGTTTCCATGCCTCACACGCTAAAAGCCCCGCACAAGGCGGGGCAAGAGCGTGCACACTGCAGTGTGCAACAGGGGTTAGTTCTTGTGCAGCTCTTCGTTGAGCTCGACGGCGTGTGCGCGGGAAGCCTCGACGGCGCCGGTCAGGGAGTTGCGGCGGAACAGGATGTTGTTGTGGCCGGACAGCTCGACGGCCTTGACTTCGTCGCCGGCGGAGCGGCCCAGGTCGGCGGCGATGTTATCGGTGATGACGACCTTGGTGCCGGCGGTGACGTACAGGCCGGCCTCAACGGTGCAGTTGTCGCCGAGCGAGATGCCGATGCCGGCGTTGGCGCCGAGCAGGCAGCCTTCGCCGATCTTGATGGTTTCCTTGCCGCCGCCGGACAGGGTGCCCATGATGGAGGCGCCGCCGCCGATGTCGGTGCCGTCGCCGACGACCACGCCAGCGGAAATGCGGCCCTCGACCATGGAGGCGCCGAGGGTGCCGGCGTTGAAGTTCACGAAGCCTTCGTGCATGACGGTCGTGCCTTCGGCCAGGTGGGCACCGAGGCGGATGCGGTCGGCGTCGCCGATGCGCACGCCGGACGGCACAACGTAATCGACCATGCGGGGGAACTTGTCTACCGAGTAGACAACGACCGGGCCCCTGGCTGCCAGGCGACCGCGTACGACCTGGAAGTCAGACACCTCGCAAGGACCGTAGTTGGTCCACACGACGTTGGCCAGCAGACCAAACAGCCCGTCGAGGTTCGCCTCGTGCGGCTTGACTAGGCGGTGGGACAGCAGGTGGAGGCGCAGGTACGCGTCGTACGCATCTGCGGGGGCATCGCTTATCGACGCAATCCGCGTCTCCACTGCCACACGCGCCACCCCACGATCCTCATCCGGCCCGGCCAGGTCTTCGAACTGCTGCGGGGTCTCTTCGAGGCGCGTGGTGCCGGCTTCGGTGACGGACTCCCCAATCTTCGGGGCCGGGTACCAGACATCCAGAACGGTTCCGTCGTGGGTGACGGTGGCCAGGCCCTTAGCAATTGCGGTGGTCATCTCTGTATCAGCTCTTTCTGCTCAGTGATGCGACGTGTCTACGGGGGACTCGTCGCGTTGTTTCCGTGAGCCAGCTTAGAGAATCGGGGGCGATATCTCAGCTTTGGCACGCGTGAAACGCTATTAGGCAGAGGTTTTGTTCCCGTCCGGTGCGGTTTCACCGTTGTTTTTGACGCTTCTACCGGGGGTGAGAAGAGACAAGCCCACCAGCACGAGGGAGAGGATGGTGACGGAGATGACTTGGGGGCGGGCGGAGGCGTCGAAAAGCATCAGGACGACGAGGCCGAGGAGCGCGGCGAGCGTGACCCACGGGACCCAGGATGCGCCGCGGACCTGGACGGCGGAGTCGGCGATGCCCGGCTTGAGCTTGATGTAGCTCAGCGTGATCATGATCCACACCACGATGAGGCAGCCACCGGTGGCGTTCATGATGAAGTCGATCATGCCCGGCGGGTTCCACCACTGCAGACCGACAGCCACGAAGGCGAAGAAGACGGAGACGAGCACCGAGTTGATCGGCACGCCGTGGGCGTTGGTGCGTGCCATCCAGCGCGGAGCGTCACCTTCGAGCGCCTGCTGGTAGGCCAGGCGGGAGGTGCCGTAGACCTGCGCGTTGAAGGCCGAGAGCAGCGCCAAGACGATGACGGCCTCCATGAAGCCGGCCGCGGCCGGGATGTTGGCCATGTCCAGCACCTGAGTGAAGGGGGATTCTGCGGCGGTGTCCGCGCCGTCGATCTGCGCGTAGGGGAGCAGCAGGATGATCACGATGACCGAGCCGATGTAAAATAGCGCGATACGCCAGATGATGGAGTTGACGGCGTTGCGCACGTTGCGGGCGGGGTCCTCGGATTCGGCGGCGGCGATCGTGACCACCTCGATGCCTCCGAACGCGAAGGCGACGGCGAGCAGGCCGGCGGCGATACCGGCGATGCCGTTGGGGGCGAAACCGGATTCGGTCACGTTGGAGAACCCGACGAAGCCGTTGGCGGGCAACAGGCCGAGCCACAGGGCGGCACCAATCACCAGGAAGAGCAAGATGACGGCGACCTTGATCATGGCGAACCAGTATTCGAACTCGCCGAATCCCTTGACCTGCGCGAGGTTGACGGCGGTGAGAATGCCCACGACGACGAGCGCCGGAATCCACTGCGGTACCCCGAACCAGCCCGCCATGATGGCGGATGCGCCGGTGATCTCCACACCGCACGCCATGATGAGCAGGAACCAGTAGATCCAGCCGAGGAGGAAGCCCGCCCAGTGGCCGTACGCTTGGCGTCCGTACGTCGCGAAAGAACCTGACGACGGGCGCGCCGCCGCCATCTCACCCAACATGCGCATCACGGAAATCACGATGACACCGGCTATAACGTAAGCCAGCAAAATCGCCGGTCCCGCCGCGCGGATGCCCACGCCGACGCCGAGGAACAGGCCCGCACCGACGGCCGTGCCCAGGCCCATGAGCGTGAGGTGGCGCGACTTCAGGCCGCTGCCGAGTTCAGAATTCGCGTCGTTGGTCAACGCGGTGGGGGTTGCGGTGGCGCCGTGGTTGGCACCGGAGTCAGGTCCGGAGGTGTTAGCGGCAGTAGTCATCGGCGGGGTCCTTCGGTGGTCTTGGTTGTGTTTTCGGCGCGGCGGCGCTTGAACGCGCCGGTGTTGGTCCAGATCAGCCCGGCGACGGTGATCACGGTGACAACGACGGCGACGGATATGACCTGGAAGCGGCCGCCGTCGTCGGTAAGCATGAGGACAACAATCCCAGCAGCCAGCGCAATGGTTGCCCACGGCAAGACAGACGGGGCCCACATGCGGACATCGGTCAGCTGGCCGGAGGCCTCCAGGCGCGGGTGGAGGCGCAGGAACGAGAACGCGATGGCGAACCAGATCACGATCAAGCAGCCGCCGACGGCGTTGAGCAGGAAGGCGAGCAGCCCCGGCGGGTTCCAGTATTGGAGGGCGACGGCGACGAATCCGAAGATGACGGAGACGATAACCGCGCGCAGGGGGACGCCGCGGGCGTCGGTAAGCGAAAAGGCGCGGGGGGCATCGCCGCGCACAGAGAGGTTGTGCAGGAAGCGCGAGGAACCGTAGATCTGCGTGTTGCACGCGGACAGCAGCGCGACGACGATGACCGCCTCCATAATGCCCACGGCGCCGGGGATGTTGGCCAGGCGCAGCACGGCGGTGAAGGGCGATTCGGAAGCGTCGGACGCGCCGCCGATCTGGTTGAACGGCAGCAACAGCACGATGAGCAGCACGGAGCCGATGTAGAAGACGGAGATGCGCCAGATGATGGTGCGGATCGCGGAGTGGACGGCGACCTCGGGGTCTTCGGATTCGGCGGCAGCGATGGTGACCAGCTCAATGCCGCCGAAGGCGAACGCGACGGCGAGCAGCGCGGTAGCCACGCCGCCCCAGCCGTTGGGCATGAAGCCGACGTCGCTGACATTGGACAGGCCGACAAACGACGTGCCCGGCAGCAGTCCCAGCCACAGCGCGACGCCGAGAATCAGGAACGCCACGATGACTACGACTTTGATCAGCGCGAACCAGAACTCGAACTCGCCGAAATTGCGCACGGCCGCGAAGTTGATCAACGTGAACACGACAATCGCCACAAGCGCCGGAATCCACGGCGAGATGCTGAACCAGGCGGCGATGATAGCGGAGGCACCGGTGATCTCCACGGCCATGATCATGATCATCATGAACCAGTACAGCCAGCCGATAAGGAAGCCGGCCCAGGGCCCGAACGCTTCCTCGGCATAGGTGGAGAAGGTGCCCGACGACGGGCGCGCGGCGACCATCTCGGCGAGCATCTGCATCACGCACACGGTGATGGCGCCAGCAATGATGTAGGCGATGAGCACAGCGGGGCCGGCGGCTTGAATACCCACCCCGGTGCCCAGGAACAGGCCGGCACCGATAGCTGAGCCGAGTCCCATCATGGTCAGGTGACGGGTTTTCAGCCCGGCGTTCAGGGATGTTGACATAAATGTCAAGTCTAGGAATAGCGGGGGCTGACCAAGAAATCAGGGGAGGACTTCGCGTTACTGCGCGCGCTGCTCGCGGATCACCGGTGTGGCGCTGTGCGCTTCGTTGGTGATGGTGATGTCGGACTGGCCGTTGATGGTGCGGGCGGGAACGTAGGATTCGAAGCCGGTGCCGATGCGGGAGTCATGGAGAATAGTGCCCGGTTCGAGCATGACGCCGGCGCCGATTTCGCAGCGGTCACCCAGGTCGAGGTCAATGATGCCGGCGGAGGGGTGGATGATGCAGTCCGCACCGATGTGGAGCGGGGTGCGGTTGGATCCGCCGGAGCGGCCGGCCATGACGAGCGACGACAGGCCCAGGTCGGAGCCGCCGCCGACGACGCACGCCGATGACAGTCGCCCTTCGATCCGGGCAGCGCCGAGTGTTCCGGAGTTGTAGGAGACGTAGCCTTCGCGGTTCACACTGGTGCCTTCGGCGAGGTAGGCACCAAGGCGGACGCGCTCGGCCTCGGCGATGGTCACACCGGTGGGCACGACGTAGTCGACCATGCGGGGCAGCCGCTCAATGCCGTAGACGTGAATGGTGCCGCGGGCGCGCAAGTTGGTGCGCACGTACTCGAAGTCGTCGGGCAGGCAGGGGCCTTTGTTCGTCCAGGCCACGGGCACGAGGTGCTCGAGGCAGTCGGTCATGTTGATCTCCAGCGGCCGCACTTTGCGGTGGGAGAGCAGATGCAGGCGCAGGTAGACATCATGAGCGTCGATGGCGGGAGCGTCCAGGTCGGCGATTTCGGTGAGCACGGGCACCACTTCGACGCGGCGGTCCCTGTCCATTCCGACGAGGTTGAGCAGGCGCTGCGAAAGGTCGTTGGCGCTGACGCGGCGGGTGGAGGGGGCGAGGATGTCGGCGGGGTCGTCGATAAGCGACACGGAGGGGTACCAGCTGTCCAGCACGGTACCGTCGGCGGCGATGTTGGCGATTCCTACTGCGCGTGCGGATTGACCCATGCGTCACATCGTACGAAAGGGACTCAGCGGCCGCGCGCTAAGATCGCCCACGTGACGTTAGATCTATTTCAGGACCCTGTTGAGCTGACGAAAGCGCTGATGGACATCCCGTCGCCGTCGCATGAGGAAGAGCAGATCGCCGATGCGATCGAGGAGGCCCTGCGCGCGTTGGACGGCGTGGAGGTGACCCGGCGCGGCCACACGCTCATCGCGCGCACGCACCGCGGGTTGGGGCAACGGGTGGTGCTGGCAGGGCACATCGATACGGTGCCGATCGCCGACAACGTCCCGCACCGCGTTGAGGGCGATACGCTGTTCGGCTGCGGCTCGGTGGACATGAAATCGGGCCTGGCCTGCTATTTGCACGCGTTCGCCACGCTTTACGACGCTTCTTCCCTCACCACCGACCTGACCCTGATCTGTTACGAAGCCGAGGAGGTCGCCGCCCAATACAACGGCCTGGCACACTTGGAGCGGGATTGCCCGGAGCTGCTCGACGGCGACTTGACGCTGCTCGGCGAGCCGTCAGGAGCGATTATCGAGGCCGGATGCCAGGGCACGATCCGCGTGTTCGTCGACGCCCGCGGCACGCGCGCCCACTCGGCACGCGCGTGGCTGGGACACAACGCTATTCACGACCTGGCCGGGGTGCTCGGCCGCGTGGCGGCCTACGAGCCGCGCACGGTCACCATCGCCGGGTGCGAATACCGCGAGGGCCTCAACGTCGTGGGGATAAGCGGGGGAGTGGCCACCAACACCATCCCAGATGAGGCGCGGCTGACGGTGAACTTCCGCTTCGCTCCGGACCGCTCGTTGGAGGACGCCAAAGCGCACCTTGAGTCCGTCCTAGACATTGACGAGAGCCTTGAACTCACCTACGACGATGCGGTCGGCGGTGCCCTGCCGGGTCTCGACGACCCCGTCGCGAAGGGTCTGCTGCGCGCCGTCGGCGGGAACTTCCGTGCCAAGTTCGGATGGACGGATGTGTCGCGGTTCTCTAGTCTGGGGGTTCCGGCCGTGAACTTCGGCCCCGGCGACCCCGGCTTTGCCCACAAGATTGATGAGCAGTGCCCGGTGGACCAGATCCGCACCGTCGCCGACTCTCTGCGCGAGTTCCTCGCTCCGCAGAGTAGGTAAGAGCTGGCAGATGCCGGCCACCTTATAAGTTCAGCACCCCCGCACCCTACGCAAAGGCAAGTTTACCCCGTGGCCCCACAGATCACACCCCGCCCGGACAGAAACCGCACGCTGTCCGGCCCGATTCTCAAGCGCAATAGAGATAAGGACGGGAGCTCGACCTATGACCAGCGCCTGCTCGAGATGGGCCGCGCCGATCACGATTGGAAACACGCCGATCCGTGGCGCGTCATGCGCATCACCAGCGAGTTCGTCTCCGGTTTTGATGCACTGCAGGATCTGGGCTGGGCCGTGACTGTCTTCGGCTCGGCACGCCTGGGCGAGGGCACCCCGGAGTACGAGCAGGCCCGCCAGCTGGGCAAGGCCCTTGTTGACGCTGGGTACGCCGTCATCACCGGCGGCGGCCCCGGCCTGATGGAAGGCCCGAACCGTGGCGCGCACGAGGCACAGGGCATGTCCGTCGGGCTGGGTATTGAGCTGCCGTTCGAGCAGGGGCTCAACGACTGGGTCGACCTGGGTCTGAACTTCCGTTACTTCTTCGCCCGCAAGACGATGTTCTTGAAGTACTCCCAGGGCTTCATCTCGCTTCCCGGCGGCTACGGCACGATGGACGAGGTCTTCGAGGTCCTCTGCATGATCCAGACCGGCAAGGTGACCAATTTCCCGATGGTCCTGTTGGGCACCGAGTTCTGGTCCGGCTTGGTGGACTGGATCCGCGGTCAGCAGCTCGCCCGCGGCCTGATCTCTCCGGGTGATGATGAGCTTTTCCTTGTCACCGACTCCGTCGAAGAAGCCGTGGAGTACATTTGCGCGTCCCACCGCGAGATGACCGACCCGCGGAACATTCACACGCCGCACCAAGCCTGATGGGTGAGATGGCCCGGATCATGGGCATCCTCAACCGCACCCCGGACTCCTTCTACGACAAGGGTGCGACGTATGCCTTCGACAGCGCCGTCGAGCGAGCCCGCCGAATAGTCGCCGAGGGCGCGAGCATTATCGACGTCGGAGGTGTCAAGGCCGGACCCGGCGACACCGTCAGTGTGGCGGAGGAGATCGACCGGATCGTTCCGCTGATTGCTGCGGTCCGCGAGGAATTCTCCGCAAGCACCGTCGACATTTCCGCCGACACGTGGCGCCCGGAGGTCGCCGAAGCCGCGATTGCGGCGGGCGCCACCATCATCAACGACACGTGGGCGGGCTGGGAGCCGGAGCTCGTCGAGGTCGCCGGCGCCCACAAGGTCGGCTACGTCTGCTCTCACACGGGTGGTGCCACCCCGCGGACACGCCCGCACCGGGTGCATTATGACGACGTGGTCGCTGACATCATCTCCGAAACCACCGCGCTGGCCGAGCGCGCAGTTTCTTGCGGCGTGCCGGAGGACAAGGTCTTCATCGACCCCACACACGACTTCGGCAAGAACACTTTTCACGGCTTGGAGATTCTCCGGCGTGTCGACGAGATCGTCGCCACCGGTTGGCCCGTCCTCATGGCTCTGTCCAACAAGGATTTCATTGGGGAGACACTGGGCAAGAACGGCCAGCCCGTCGGGGAGCGCGTCACCGGAACACTCGCCGCGACGGCGTGGTGCGCAGCCCGCGGTGTCGCGGCTTTCCGCGTCCACGAGGTCGCCGACACCATGGACGTGCTCTACATGACCGCCGCGATCCAAGGGACTGTACCGCCCCGGGACACCGTCAGAGGACTGGGCTGATGCGCGTTTCAGTCGTGGTGCCGGCGTTGGATGAGGGGGAGACGGTAGGGGGCGTCGTCAAGCAAGCGCGTGCGTCGGGCGCTGATGAAGTGCTTGTCATCGACTCGGATTCGCGCGATGACACGGCGCAGCGTGCGGCAGAGGCGGGCGCGACCGTGGTGAACTGGCGCGACATTGACCCGCAACCTGTGCGCCCCGGCAAGGGGGAGGCGTTGTGGCGCGGGGTGAAGGCGGCGAGCGGCGATGTCGTGGTGTTTCTCGACGCTGATGTCACCACCGTCGAACCGTGGTGGGTCGATACGCTCGCCGCACCGCTCGAGGACCCGGCGATCCACCTGGTCAAGGCCGCGTACCGCCGCGCCAACGACGGCGGCCGCGTCACAGAACTGACCGCGAAACCCCTGCTGCGCCTATTCTTTCCAGACGTGCCGCAGCTGGACCAGCCACTCGCCGGCGAGTACGCGATTCGCCGCGAGACTGCCCTGCGCCTGCCGTTCGCCGCGGGGTATGGCGTAGAGGCGGGACTGCTTATCGACGTCACCACCCACCACGGCCCCGCATCCATCACCCAAGTGGACCTCGGGTTGAAAACCCACCGCAACCGGCCGTTGACGGAGCTGACGCAGATGTCCGAAACGGTCGCGCGGGCCATTCTGTCGCGCGCAGGGGTGCTCGCGCCGCACGCCGAGCGCCCGCCGTGGGTGCGGTAATATCCCCAGCATGCTGTCTTGGTTGCTGCTCATCCTCGTCATCGCCGCCATCGCCGTGTTCGGCGCGTGGGTGTCCGCGTCGATCTTTGGCCGCGGCGAAGTGCTGCCGCCGATGGATGAGCCGCACGACGTCATTCAAGCCAACCGCGCCGCCGTCGAGGGCGGCCGCATCGACGACATCGCGCTCGAAGTCGTCCCGCGCGGGTACCGCCAGGATCAGGTGGATGCACTCGTGGAGCAGCTCGTCGCCAAGTGCGGGATAGCCCCTGGGGCGGTCCCGGAGCTGGCTCCGGCCGCGCCGAATGAGCGTAAGATTGTAGACACCTTAACCGAGGGTTCTGAGCGAGGATCCTCTCACCTACATGTCGAGGAGTGACACTGCATGGCTGCAATGAAGCCACGTACCGGAAATGGTCCCATGGAGGTTGTGGAGGAAAGCCGCAAGATTGTCATGCGCATTCCGTCCGACGGTGGCGGCCGTCTCGTTGTGGAGCTGAACAACGAAGAGGCGGCTGAGCTGGGCAACCTGCTGCTCGGCGTCGCAGGCGAGTAAGCCGCATGCTGCGAGATATTGTCGACGTTCTCGCTGACCCCGTCGACGGCACACCTTTGCACGGCGCAGATGATTTCGCGCGTCTGGTGTCTGAGTCCGGGCATTCCTACGATGTAGCACGCCAAGGGTATGTCACGCTCGCGTCCGGTGCGGGCATCGCGCATGAGGGTGACAGCCCGGCGATGGTCGTTTCCCGCGAGGCGTTCTTGTCGCGTGGGCACTTCGCGCCGTTCGTGGAGACAGTCACCGAACGCGTCCTCGACGCCCTTGCGCTTAACGACGATTCCTCCGATCCCTCCGCCCCCACCATCCTCGAAGTCGGTGCCGGCACCGGTTACTACCTGGCCCACACGCTCGATGCGGTGGACGGGGCACGCGGGGTCGGTGTGGACATTTCGGTCCCGGCGGCGAAACATCTGGCGAAGTCGCACCCGAGAGTGGGCGCGATCGTCGCGGATGTGTGGCAGGGGCTGCCGGTGCGTGACCAGTCCGTCGACGTGATCACGGTCATCTTCGCGCCGCGCAACCCGGCCGAGTTCGCCCGAGCGCTTGTTGGCGGCGGTGAGGCGATCATTCTCACGCCTCAATCCGGCCACCTCGACGAACTGCGTGAGCAGCTGGGCATCCTCGGCGTCGAAGAGGGCAAAGTCGAGCGAATGCTTGAGCAGGCCGCCGGCTACCTGGAACCGGTCGGCGACGACCCGCACGAATTGATCGAGTTCCCCATGAAGCTCGACCGCGAATCGATTGCCGCCCAGGTGGGCATGAGCCCCTCGGCACGCCATCTCGCCCCGGAGGTTCTCGCCGAGCGCGTCGCCGCTCTACCGGAGACGATGACGGTGACGGCGCGGGCGCAGCTCACCCGCCTCCGGAAGGTCTAGGCGCGAAGGACTTAGCGCGCGGCGTGTTTAGCGCGCAGCGCCGCGGCGCCACTGGTTGAGGATCTGCGCGTCACCGGAGGTGCTCACGCGCAATCCCGTCGCGCCGACCTCGGGCCAGAAGCGGCTGGAGAAGGTGACGGCGCCGCCGCCGGCGAAGATTTCGAGGGCGGAGCCGTCGATAAGCACGGAGATGTGGTCCTCGTCCTCGTCGTCGAGCGAGGCGGAGGCCGGATCACCGTCGTGCCTATCCACGGTGATCTGGTCGCCGGAGTGGGTGATGGTCACGCAGACGTTGTCGGCGGCGTCGACAATCTCGACCTTCACTTCGGAGCCGGCGGGGATGTCGCACATGCCGGTCCACAGCATCGCGTGCTCGGTGGCGTCGACGGCGTCCGGCAGGCCCGGAGCGGGGGTCTGGTAGAGCTGCCCGCCGGCGAGGGTGACAACGCGCGGCAGGGACAGGGCGTTGGCCCAGCCTTCCGCTGCCCAGGACGGCTGGGATGTCGGGTCGCCGCCGCGGCCGGTTTCTGCGAGGAGGCCGAAGATGCGGGCTTCGGCGTAGCGCTCGTCGTCGGAAAGCGTGCCGGGCACGAAGTTGGTGGTGCGGGGGCGGGTGAAGTCGTGGCCGTGGTCGATGCGGCTAAACGGTGCTTTGACGGTGAATTCGTTGCCGTTGAGCTCGCCGATCAGGTAGCCGGACAGGTCCCATTTGTCCAGCTCTTGGGTGAGGAAGAGGACGTCGTAGATGAAGCCGTCGACCTCGTCTCGCAGGCGGAAGATGCGCGGAGCGACGACGGGGACGTCCGAAGGAATGCCGGTGTCGCCGACGAAGCGCAGCGGGCCGATGAGCGTCCAGGTGTCCTCTTCGGCGGATTCGAGCACGACGGGCACGGGGTTGTCGGCCTCGCCGGTGCTGGCGAGCATGAGCCAGCCGGATTGGCCCTGCTCACGGTCGTCGGAGGCGCTCCAGTCGGGCACGACACACGGGGAGCGGAAGCGGATGAAGCGGCCTTTGTCTTTCACCACTGGACCCATACGGCGCACACCGGGGTCAATCTCGCTGGAGTCGTCGATATTGTCGCAGAGGGAACCGATGTCGTCGATACGCGCGACCTGGATCGTGGTGCCGGCAGATGTCTCGGACGTAAAGTAGAGGTCGGTGCCGGCGGGTCCAACGACGACAGAACCGGCGAGCACGCGCGTTTCGCCGCCGACGGGTGCGATGACATCGTTGCACTCGTAGAAGTCGAACGGGTTGCCCTCGGAGAACTTGTGCGCCCAGCGCGCGGGTGCGCCCGGTTCGGCTTCGTACTGGTAGAACAGGTGCCAGTCGTCGCCGTCGCGAAGCATGCCGGCAGCGGCGTCGAGGATGCCGTTGTCCGCAGTGACGTGCAGTTCCGGTCTCAAGGTGCTCAACTGTGCTCCTTTGTTAGATCAGCGACTTGTAGATGTCGACGGTCTCCTGGGCGATCTTGTCCCAGGTGAATTCTTTCTTCACGCGCGCCAGGCCTGCCTGCGCGTAGCGTTTGGTCAGGTCGGCGTCCGCGGCGAGCGTGTTGACGGCCTCGGCCAGATCCTTCTCGAAGGTTTCTGTGTCGTCTTTGTCGTAGTGGACCAGGGTACCTGTCTCACCGTCGACGACAACCTCCGGAATGCCGCCCACGTCGGAGGCGACAACAGCGGTTTCGCACGCCATAGCCTCCAGGTTGACGATGCCCAGCGGCTCATACACCGACGGGCAGACGAAGATGTCTGCGGCGGAGTAAATCTCGCGGATTTCTTCCTTCGGCAGCATGTCGGTGACCCAGTACACGCCTCCGCGGCCTTCACGCAGCTTATCGACGAGCGCCTGCGTCTCGTCCGCAATCTCCGGCGTATCCGGAGCACCCGCACAGAGAATGATCTGAATGTCCTCGTCGAAGTTCTGGGCCGCCTTGACCAGGTGGGGGACACCTTTTTGGCGGGTGATGCGGCCGACGAACGCGACGACGGGCTTGGAGGTGTCTACGCCGAGGCGCTCGATGACACCGTTGCTCTCCGCGTCACTAGGGGCGACGCGGTGCCAGTCGTCCGTGTCGATGCCGTTGAGCACGACGTGGACCTTGTCTTCGTCGATGTTCGGGTAGGCCTCGAGGATCGCTTTCTTCATGCCGGTGGAGACACCGATGACCGCGTCGGCGTTTTCCATCGCGTTCTTCTCGGACCAGGAGGAGATGTCGTAGCCGCCGCCGAGCTGCTCGCGCTTCCACGGGCGGTCCGGTTCCAGCGAGTGGGCAGTGACCACGTGGGGGACACCGTGCAGGAGGCCAGCAAGGTGGCCGCCCAGGCCGGTGTACCAGGTGTGCGAGTGGACCACGTCGACGTTGTCGGCGGCATGCGCCATCCGGAGACCAGTGGACAGCGTCTTGATCGCGCCGTTGGCCTCGGTCAGTTCCGGGTCGACGCCGTGGACGTAGATGTTCTCGCCCTCGCGCGGTTCGCCCATGCAGTGGACGTCCACGTCGACGATGTCACGCATGAAACGGGTCAGTTCAGTCACGTGGACACCTGCCCCGCCGTACACTTCCGGCGGGTACTCGCGGGTCATCATTCCGACTCTCATGCTTTCCGAGACTAGTGACATTTCAAAGCGTGCGCACGGATGGGATTTTCCCTAGTCTGGGCAGTATGAACAGTCGCCAGCCGAATGTCCTCGCCATCGTCCTCGCCGGCGGTGAAGGCAAGCGCCTTTTCCCGCTGACTCTCGACCGTGCCAAGCCTGCCGTGCCCTTTGGCGGTAACTACCGTCTCATCGATTTCGTACTGTCCAACCTGGTCAACGCCGGATATATGCGCATCGCTGTGTTGACGCAGTACAAGTCGCATTCGTTGGACCGTCACGTGGCTACCGCGTGGAACTTCTCCGGCCCGACGCACCAGTACATCGCGTCCGTGCCGGCGCAGCAGCGCCTGGGCAAGCGCTGGTACCAAGGGTCGGCGGACGCGCTGCTGCAGTCGCTCAACCTGATCTTCGACGAGTCTCCGGATTACGTTTTGGTCTTCGGCGCCGACCACGTCTACCGCATGGACCCGGCGCAGATGGTGGAGGACCACATTGCGTCCGGCAAGGAATGCACGGTTGCTGGCATCCGCGTCCCGCGTTCTGAGGCCACGGCGTTCGGGTGCATCCAGGCTGACGAGAACGGCTCCATCACCGAGTTCCTGGAGAAGCCGGCTGACCCTCCGGGCACCCCGGACGACCCGGATGTTACCTACGCGTCGATGGGCAACTACTGCTTCTCCACGGAGGCGCTCATCTCCGCTCTGCGCGAGGACAATGTCAACGAGGCGTCTGAGCACGACATGGGCGGCGACATCATCCCGTTCTTCGTGCGTAAAGGCCAAGCTAATGTTTACGACTTCTCCTCCAACGAGGTCCCGGGCGCGACCGAGCGAGATAAGGGCTACTGGCGTGATGTCGGTACGATCGACAACTTCTATGACGCGCACATGGATCTCATTTCGATCCACCCGGTGTTCAACCTGTACAACAAGTCGTGGCCGATTCACTCGACTGAGGACGAGAACTTGCCGCCGGCAAAGTTCGTCTCCGGAGGTATTGCGCAGGAGTCCATTATCGCACCGGGTTCGATCATTTCAGGTGCGACGGTGCGCAACTCGGTGCTGTCTACTGACGTGCACGTCGAGGACGGCGCAACGGTCGAATCTTCAGTGCTCATGCCGGGTGTGCGCGTGGGGAAGGGCGCCATTGTCCGCCACGCGATCCTGGACAAGAACGTCTACGTGTCCGACGGCGGCACGGTGGGCATCAACCGTGCCCACGACGAGGAGCGCGAGTTCAAGATCTCTGACGGCGGGGTCACCGTCGTGGGCAAGGGCGAGGTAGTGTACTAGCCTTTTCGCGTCACCAGCGTCACGCCAGCATCTAGCGGAAGACGCGTGACGACGGCCCCCTCAAACCCCTCCACAACCTCATCCGCTTCACGGGCGGCGAGGGTGTCGCGGTCTTTCCGGGAGGGGTCGGCGATGGTGCCGTCGAGAAGCGATCCCACGACCACGAGGGTGCCGCCGGGGCTGAGCAGTGGCCATGCGGCCTCGATCGCGGCCGGCAGGTCGACGGGCTCAACGTCCATGTAAACCACGTGGTACGCCTGCGTGGCCAGGCGGCCAAGAACGTCGAGCGGGCGCGAGGGGAGGAACCGGGTGCGCGAGGTGGGGTAGCCCGCTTCGCGGAACAGCGCTTTCGCGCGGTTTTGGTGGTCCGCCTCTGGATCGATACAGGTCAATGTGGATTTTTCGGGCAGGCCGTGGAGGATGTGCAGCCCGACGACACCGGCGGCCGGGGTGATCGCCACCGCGCCCGTCGCGCCAGAACCCGCCGCACCTGCGCCTGCAGCCAGGGTGCCCAGCAGGTTGCCGAGGGCGGGGGAGGGGGCGGTGAGGCCGTACTCGGCGGCGTCGGCATGCGCGATGGCATGGTTGGCGTCCATCGGCGCGGATTCGATGTAACTAGTCAGGGAAGTAAATGCAGAATCGCTCACGCGCCTCATCCTACTGGGCCGCGGGGGCAGGGACTGTCAGCAACTTGGCAGGACCTGTTATGGCGTGCGGAAAGGGGATGGGGGACAATAACACCATGAGTTTGGTGTCCTCCGATCAAGAGCTAAGCGGCACGGCCGCATTCGACGCAGGGCACTCTGCGATGCCGACCTGGGCGGAGCTCGTGGAGGAACACGCCGACAGCGTCTACCGTCTCGCGTTTCGTCTTTCCGGTAACCAGCAGGACGCGGAAGACCTGACGCAGGAAACGTTCATGCGCGTTTTCCGCAGCGTGAAGTCCTACAAGGCGGGCACCTTCGAGGGCTGGCTGCACCGCATCACCACCAACCTCTTCTTGGACATGGTGCGCCACCGCAGCAAGATCCGCATGGAGGCTCTGCCGGAGGATTATGAGCGTGTTCCGGGCACCGCGATGACGCCCGAGCAGGCATACACCGTCTCCAACCTGGACCCAGCGCTGCAGGAGGCGCTCGACGAGCTCAGCCCCGAATTCCGTGCCTCCGTCGTGCTGTGCGATGTGGTGGGCATGAGCTACGAAGAGATCGCCAAGACGCTCGGCGTGAAGATGGGCACCGTCCGCTCCCGCATCCACCGCGGCCGCAGCCAGCTGCGCGACTCCCTCGAGGCGAAAGCCCGCACCAACGAGGGGGCCCGCGAGCTCATCCGCGCGCGCTAAGGGGCTCGGCATGCGCCAGTTCGATTCCATCGACCACTTGAGTTACGAGGCTGTCGCCGCGCTTATCGACGGCGAACTGTCCCCCTCCGCCACCCAACGCGCCCACTCGCACCTCGCCGAATGCTCTGACTGCCGGGAGGAAACGCAGCGCCAGCAAGCGGCTGCTGCGGCAGTGCGGTTGCACAATGGGGATGGGTGTTTGCGGGCGCCGCGTTCGCTCGTCGAAAAGCTCGCGTTGATGACGGATGATGAGATCCCCGCCGAAGAAACGCACTCGCTGTGGTCGAAGTTGCGCGGCGGGTTAAAGTGAAGGTGTGTTTGATTCCATCGGCTGGCTCGAGATCTTCGTTGTCATTCTCGTGGGCCTCATCGTCATCGGGCCCGAGCGCCTGCCTGGAGTCATCGAGGATGTCCGCGCCGCGATTTTCGCTGCCCGCCGCGCCATCAACAACGCCAAGGCCGAGCTGAACGGCGAATTCGACCAGTTCGAGGAATTCCGCCAGCCGATCAACACCGTCACCGAGTACGCCGCGATGGGCCCCAAGCGTGCCATCGCCAAAGTGCTTTTCGACGAAGAAGGCGACTACCTCGATCAATTCGACCCCCGCACAATGATGAACGAGGATCCGCACTTGGCATCCTCCGGTTCCACCGCCGCGAGTTCCGGATCGGGTTCTACCGCGGCGCAGCAGAACCAGCCGCAGCGCCCGCGGCGCCGTCAGCCGGGGGTGAAAAAGCAGGAGCCGCCGCAGCCGCCGCAGGCTTCGGGCGGGGGATTCTCCTGGGCCGACGTGACCTAGAGCCGCGACCCGCTTATCACGGTGAGCTAACTGTGTATCCCAGATCCTCTAGCACCGAAATTGCAGTTGGAATGTTGTCCCGGATAACCGAGCTGGCTTGTAGTTCGTAGAATTTATCGCGGCTTTCGTCAAGGTGGCGCTGCCAACCGTCCCGCGGCTTAGCTCCGAACTCCTTGACTAGTAGTTCGATGACATCTTCAAGACTAACTCTGAATCGTCGATGACCCATCGGGAAGTGAACGTCTTGCTGGTGCGCTGCGGCATCGTATTTTCCGGCTCGCGCGAGGAGTAGGCCCAACGGCACCGAATCAGAATGAAACTGAAAATGACTAGACGGTTTGTTTCGAGCATCGCGTTCATACTCAAACCGCACGATCGGAACGAACTTCTGGAGAGCCTTGAACTGCACCTTGTAACTACTCGTTTCGATGGCTATCTGGGTTCCATCGGAACTCGTGCAGAGACGATATTCGCAGCGGAGGCTCAAACGGTCGCTCCCTGACTGCTCAATTTCCAGTGATTTTGTCAGGTTAAAGGTTGCACGGTTTTTATCTTTGGAGATGAGAAAGTCGCTCAACTCTGTTCTGCCGACGAGAGTGTCGTTAAGTAGGTCCTCGCTTTGCGAGGAGAAGTGGTGAACTTTCGCACTAAAAGTCTGCGAGTCCAAGGGCTTCTAACCCTCGATGAGCCAGTTCAGAGATTCGTAGCGGTTGAGCAGACGCTCTTCTTCGAAGTTGATCGCACCCGCGTCTTTCAATCGGCGGAGCACATCAACGGTGTAGGGGGCCATTTCGTTCTTGACGCTGGTGAGCTGCTCCCGGAGCTGAGCTTCACTGAGCTCCTTGAACACTGGTGCTGACATGATTCCTCCTTCGCACTGAGAAACGTGACGTATTCGGGATGAATGCCACAAGAATACTGAACAAGTCAGCAGCCCGCGAATGGCTCGCCAGGTAGGGTGGGACCGCGCTAGTTACCCGTTACGCCGAGATTGAGGTTCTTGCCCGCCAGGGACTCTCGGCGCACCTTGAGCTTCTCAGCGATAGCGTTGATCGCCTGCGCCGAGGGGGAGTCAGGGGCGGAGATGGCAACGGGTGTGCCGTCATCGCCATGCTCGCGCAGCGAGGGATCGAGCGGGACGGAGCCGAGCAGGGGAACGTCCTCGCCGGTGATGACGGAGAGGCGCTCAGCCACGTGCTCGCCGCCGCCGGTGCCGAAAATGTCCAACATGGTGCCGTCGGGCATGGCCATCGCGGACATGTTCTCGATGACGCCGGCGATCTTCTGGCCGGTCTGCTGGGAGATGGAGCCGGCTCGCTCGGCGACCTCCGAGGCGGCGGCCTGCGGGGTGGTCACAATGATCAGCTCTGCGTTGGGCACGAGCTGAGCCACAGAGATGGCGATGTCACCGGTTCCCGGCGGTAAATCCATGAATAAGACGTCGAGCTCGGACCAGTACACATCGGTGAGGAACTGCTGAATAGCCCGGGTGAGCATGGGGCCGCGCCAGACAACGGGAGCGTTGCCTTCCACGAACTGGCCGATGGAGATGTGGCGGACGTCGTGGGCGATCGGGGGGAGGAGCATCTCGTCGACAACCGTGGGGCCTTGGCCGGCCGAGCCCATGAGGCCGGGGACAGAGTGGCCGTAGATATCGGCGTCGAGAATGCCCACGGTCAACCCCTGGGCCGCGAGCGACGTCGCCAGGTTGACTGTCATCGAGGACTTGCCGACACCACCCTTGCCCGACGCGACCGCGAACACGCGCGTCGTCGAACCGGGCTGAGCGAACGGAATGACCGGATCGGACTTGTCACCCTTGAGACGCTGCGCCAACGCGCGGCGCTGCTCCTCGCTCATGGTGTGCATGGTCACGCTGACTTCGCCGACGCCGTCGAGTTCCTCAAGCACCGCGCGCACGTTGCCGTGGATAGTGTCGCGCATCGGGCATGCCGCGATGGTCAGATAGATGCCCACGGCGACATCGCGGCCTTCGATCCGGACAGATTCGACCATGTCGAGGTCGGTGATCGGTTTGCCGATCTCGGGGTCGTCGACACGCGCGAGGGCGTTGCGGACAGCTGCTTCAGTAATTGGTGCGGTGTCACTCATCGTGGGAACAGTATATGTCAGTGCTCAACCTGCTCCTAGCCTGGCATTACAATCATGGGAGTACGCGATATCTATTACCGAATTGAGGATTAGCAGCCATGACCCAGCCGTATAACCAGCAAGCCCGCCCGCAAGCGTTGCAGCGCCCGTCCGGGTGGCCGGTCGGTAGCTTCAATACCTACGCCGAGGCGCAAGCTGCTGTCGACGGCCTGTCCGACCGAGAGTTCCCCGTCGAGAACCTCACCATCGTCGGTGTGGACCTGATGCAGGTGGAGAAGGTCACCGGGCGGCTGACTTGGGGGCGCGTCCTGGGCGGCGGTGCGCTGTCGGGCCTGTGGCTGGGTCTGTTCGTCGGTCTGCTGTTCGCAATGTTCAGCCCCAACGTCTGGGGTTCGCTGTTCACCGCGCTCGTTATCGGTGTCATCTTCGGCCTCATCTTCGCGGCCGCCGGTTACGCATTCACGCAGGGTAAGCGCGACTTTTCCTCCATGACCACCATCGTCGCCGGGCGTTACGACGTCCTCTGCGAAGCCTCCCAAGCCCCCCGCGCCAAGGACATGATCAACCAAATGGGCAAGCCGGGACAGCCCGCGCCGCAGCGGGAGCAGATCCAGCAGGGGCAGCCGCGGGAGCCGCATGTTGGTGCCCAGCCGCACGAGCCGCACGAGCCGCAAGCGCGTCCTCAGACCGCCCAGCCGGAACCGGCACCGCACGAGCGTCCGGTTCAGCCGGAGGAGCTCCGCTGGCGGCCGGTGGGGGTGGAGGCGTCGGAAAGCTACCGCGTTGAACCGCGCGACCACGCTGAAACCAACATTGACCCCGACAACCCGGCTCACCCGGAGCGTTAAGTGCTGGGGAGAAAACTCGCTGTCAACGTCCTCGCAGTGGCGACTGCGCTGACGCTTTCGTCCTGCGCGCAGGACGGTTCTGAACCGGTGGTCATTGCCGCCGATCCTTCCGATCCGGAGCAGTGGGTGCTTGCCGAGATCTACCGGCAGGTCATTGAACTCGACGGCCGCCCGGTTGGGATCGTCGGAGTTGAACTCGCAACTGCCTCAGACAAGCTGGAAATGCTCCAGTCGGGTGAAGCGAATCTGGGAGTCTTCTGCTCCGGCACCCTTGTGGAAGGCGAGAACCCCGGTGAGGAGGCGAAACTTCGCGCGCAGATCGCCACCGCCAATGAAGAAGACCTGGATGTCCAGGACGCGACCTACGATGCTGCTGCTGGCACGCTCCCCGGTGACTTCATGACGTTGGATCCTTCGCCAGCTCAAGGGTGCGAACCCGAGGACGACGGCGGTGCTTTGCAGAATCCGGAAAGCACACGCGGGGTTGAACCGAGACGCGGGGACAACGCGAAACCGAAGGACGATATCCCGGAGGGACAGCCCCCAGAAGGGCAACCCACGGACGCACCGCCAACGGACGCACTACCCACGAACGCACCGCCCGCCGAGGCGAACGAGCAGGAGACATTGCCACGCAACATCATGCCCGTCTTCAAGGTGGGATTGTTCGATCGTGGTATCCGGCAAGCGATGCATAAGGCCACCCGCGCGCTGAGCACGGAGGATCTCCAAAAGCTGGTCGAGCGGACGAAGACGGAGGGAGATCCCTCGCGTGCTGTGAATGATTGGATGATGGAGAAGACCGGTATGGGGGCTGAACTCCAGCGCATCGTCGAAGAGGGCGAAGCCCGGGACTCCTAAGCAGAGCCCAACGCACGACGGAAAGCCCGCCACCCGGAGGTTGAACTCCAGGTGGCGGGCTTTAGGTTGTCTAAGGGGAGGGGTTAGTCGGCGAAAGCTTCGTCGAGAAGCGCCTTCTCCTCTTGCTGGTGCACCTTGGACACGCCGGTTGCAGTCGTGGACTGGGAGCGGCGGGAGATGCGGCGCATCGGCGGCATGTTCTCCACGTAGTTGGCCAGGTGCTCGTTGTAGAACGGCCACGGACCCTGGTTTGCGGGCTCGTCCTGGACGAAGCGGATCTCTTCGGCGTTCGGGTAGTTGGCGAAGGCGTCGGAGAGGCGGTTGAAGGGGATCGGGTGGAGCATCTCGATGCGGATGATCGCGACGTCGTCACGCCCGTCCTTCTGGCGGCGCTTCTCCAGCTCGTAGTAGATCTTGCCGGAGCACAGCATGATCGTCTTGACCTTCTCGGCGTCGCCGATGACCTTGTTGTTCGCGTCAACGAGGTTCGGGTCATCGATGACGGAACGGAATCCGGTGGTCTCGATGAATTCTGCCGGCTGCGAGATAGCTGCCTTGTTGCGCAGCATGGACTTCGGGGTGAAGATGACCAGCGGGCGGCGCATTTCACCGAGCGCCTGGCGGCGCAGCAGGTGGAAGTGGTTAGCCGGGGTGGACGGCTGAGCGATGGTCATGGACCCCTCAGCAACGAGCTGCAGGAAGCGCTCGATGCGTGCCGACGAGTGGTCCGGGCCCTGGCCCTCGTAACCGTGCGGCAGCAGCATGATCAGGCTGGAAAGCTGGCCCCACTTGGTCTCACCGGAGGAGATGTACTCGTCGATGATGGTCTGGCCGCCGTTGGCGAAGTCGCCGAACTGGGCCTCCCAGGCAACCAGGGCGTCCGGGTTGCCGACGGTGTAGCCGTACTCGAAGCCCAGACCGCCGAACTCCGTCAGAGCGGAGTTGTAGATCTGGAAGCGGCCGCCGTTGCCAGCCTCGATAGCGATGGCGTCGAGCGGGTTGTACTGTTCCGCGGTGCTCGGGTCGAACAGGACACCGTGGCGCTGGGTGAAGGTACCGCGTTTGGAATCCTCGCCGGCGAGGCGGACGAGCTTGCCGTCGTGCGCCAGGGAGCCGAAGGCGAGCAGCTCGCCCCATGCCCAGTCGATGTCGCCACCGTCGAAGGAGCCGCCGCGGGCCTTCAGAACGGTCTTCAGGCGCTTGTTCGGCGTGAAGTCGTCCGGCAGGTTGGCGTAAGCATCAGCCAGCTTCTTGAACAGGTCCTCGTCGATGGAGGTGTCCAGGCCGCGGGTGAGCTCCTGGGACTCGGTGATGCCGGTCTGCTCGGCGGGGGAGCCGCCGCCTTCCTTGACGTCGTTGAACACGGAGTCCAGCTGGTCGTGGAAGTCCTGTGCGGCGATCTCGGCTTCTTCCTCGGTGATATCGCCACGGCCGATGAGGTCCTTGGTGTAGCGGGTACGCACAGACGGGTGGGAGTCGATGCGCTCGTACATGACCGGCTGGGTCACCGACGGGTCATCGGCCTCGTTGTGGCCGCGCAGGCGGTAGCAGATGAGGTCGATGAAGACGTCCTTGCCGAATTCGCGGCGGTACTCGGTGGCCAGCTGGCCGACCCATGCGGCTGCTTCAGGGTCGTCGCCGTTGACGTGGAAGACCGGGCAATCGAAGCCCTTGGCCAGGTCGGTGGCGTAGTAGGTGGAACGGCCCTGGTCCGGGGTGGTGGTGAAGCCGACCTGGTTGTTCACCACGATGTGGACGGTGCCGCCGACATCGTAGCCGGTCAGCTTGGACATGTTCAGGGTCTCCTGAACCACGCCCAGGCCGGTGAAGGAGGCGTCGCCGTGGAGCATCATCGGGACGATGGGGTGGTCGTCGGCGGGCTGGCCGTGGTTGATGATGTCCTGCTTCGCGCGGGCGATACCGACCAGAACCGGGTCGACAGCTTCCAGGTGGGACGGGTTGGCGGCCAGGGAGACCTTGATGTCGCCGTCGCCGAACATCTGGATGTGCTCGCCTTCGAAGCCGAGGTGGTACTTCACGTCGCCGGAGCCGCCCTGCTGGGCGGGCTGCAGGTTACCCTCGAACTCGCCGAAGATGGTCTTGACCGGCTTGCCCACGATGTTGAACAGCACGTTCAGGCGGCCGCGGTGCGGCATGCCAATGACAACCTCGTCGAGGCCCTGGCCGGCAGCGGTGTCAATGACGGCATCCATGAGCGGGATCAGCGTTTCCGCGCCTTCGAGGGAGAAGCGCTTCTGACCCAGGTACTTGGTCTGCAGGAAGTTCTCGAAGGCCTCAGCGGCGTTGAGCTTCTGCAGGATGTACTTCTGCTCGGCGTTGGTCGGCTTGGGCATGCCCACCTCGAGGCGGTCGCGCAGCCAGTCACGCTCGTCGCGGTCGAGGACGTGGGTGTACTCGGCACCGACGTGGAGTGTGTAGGCGGCGCGCAGGCGGGTAATTACCTCGCGCAGCGTCATGGTCTCCTTGCCGCCGAAGCCGCCGACGTTGAACGTGCGGTCCAGGTCCCACAGGGTCAGGCCGTGGGTCTCCAGCAGCAAGTCGGACACGTCCGGCTTGGGCAGGCCCGGCTGCTCCCAGTTGAGCGGGTTGGTGTCGGCGATGAGGTGGCCGCGGGAGCGGTACGCCTCGATCAGGTTCATCACACGGGTGGACTTGTCCACACCGGTGTTGGGGATGTCCTGCGCCCAACGCATCGGGGCATACGGGATGGACATGGCGTCGAAGATTTCGTCCCAGAATTTATCGTCGATAAGCAACTGGGAGATGTCGCGCAGGAACTCGCCGGACTCCGCGCCCTGGATGACGCGGTGGTCGTAGGTGGAGGTCAGCGTGGTCAGCTTGCCCACACCGAGCTCGGCGAGACGGTCCTCAGAAGCACCGGCGAACTCAGCCGGGTAGTCCATCGCGCCGACACCGACGATGGTGCCCTGGCCCTTGGTCAGGCGCGGGATGGAGTGGCGGGTGCCAATACCGCCCGGGTTGGTCAGCTGAATGGTGACACCCTGGAAGTCGTCGATCTTCAGCTTGTTGTCGCGGGCGCGGGCGACAATGTCCTCGTACGCCCGGACAAACTGCTCGAAGGTGAGGGTCTCGCACTCCTTGATGGCGGCGACCACGAGCGCGCGGGTGCCGTCCTTCTGCGGGAGGTCAATAGCTAGACCGAGGTTAATGTGCTCCGGCGTGACCACGAACGGTTTGCCGTCCTTGACGGTGTAGTTGACGTTCATGCCCGGGTGGATCATGGCGGACTTCACAATGGCCCAGCCGATGATGTGCGTGAACGAGATCTTGCCGCCGCGGGTGCGCTTGAGGTGGTCGTTGATCTGCGCACGGTTTTCGAACATGAGCTTGACCGGCATGTCGCGCACGGTCGTCGCCGTCGGAACGGTCAGGGACTCGTCCATGTTCTTAGCGATGGCCTTGAAGGTGCCCTTCAGCTGGGTCTCGCCAGCCTCAGGCAGCGGCTTGACTTTTTCCATCGGGGACGGCTTCGGGGTCTTCTTAGCTGCGTTCTTCTCGGAAGGCTGGGACTTGGCCGTAGTCTCAATCGCCTTGTCCACCTTGGTTTCGCGGCCGTCCTGGGACGGGGCACCGGTGGTCTCAGCGACCTTGGTTTCGGTGCGGGCCCGGTGCGGGCGGTCGTTGGAGCCGCTGTCTGCTGCGGCCTTCTTAGCAGCCGGGGAGGCAAGCGGCGCTCCGGAGTCCGGGGTGCCCTTCTTGTCGAACAACTCGCGCCACTCTTCGTCGACGGAGTTGGGATCCTCCTGGTACTGCTGGAACATCTCATCAACCAGCCAGTCATTTTGGCCGAAAGTGTTCTCGCTGCTCACGGCAGTTGCTCGCCTCGCTTCTTTGTTGTTTTCCGTGTAATCGGTTTGTTTTATCGGGTCAGCTCCGTCACGTGCGGTGCTGGCCATCGACAGCCCACAATACTGCATACTTTCCGCCCTGGCGGAGCAGCTCCTCGTGGGTACCGTCCTCAATGATACGTCCTTGGTCTATGACGAGGATTCGGTCGGCCCTCCGCGCCGTGGCGAGGCGGTGCGCGACGATAACGGAGGTGCGTCCGCGGGTGGTTTTGGCAGCCGCGTCGAGCACGTCGCGTTCGGTCACGGGGTCGAGGGTGGCGGTGGCTTCGTCGAGAAGCACGACGCGCGGGTGGAGGATTTCCGCGCGGGCGAGCGCGATGATTTGGCGCTGCCCGGAACTCAAGCCGCGACCGCGTTCGCCAACGGGGTGGTTGAATCCGCCGGGGATGGAGGCGATGACGCCGAGCGCCCCGATGCGTCGGACGGCATCCTCGACCTCGGCCGCGGTGGCGTCCGAGACTCCGTAAGAGATGTTGTCGGCCACGGTCCCGGGAAACAGGTAGGACTCCTGCGGCACCTGGGCGAGTGCGCGCCGCCAGTCCACGAGCGGGAATGCGCGCACGTCCGCGCCGCTCGCGGTCACAGCGCCCGTCACGGGATCATAGAAACGCGCCAACAGCTTGACGACGCTTGATTTGCCCGCCCCCGTCGGCCCCACCAGGGCAACAGTCTGACCTGGCTGGACGGTGACGGCGACATCACTAAGCACATCGGGGCCGTCGGCGGTGTAGGAGAAAGTGACGTTCTCCAGGGCGAGCTCGCCCTGTGCGGCGGTGGCAGCGCCCGTGCGGGTACCGGTGTCGGGAACCGTGGTCTCAGTGTCGAGCAGTTCGCGGATGCGGTCGAAGCTGACGGTGGCTTGCTGCCAGGAGTCGAAAATCTGGCCCAGCTGCTGGATCGGCCCGTACAGCAAGCTCAAGTACATGGTGAAAGCGACCAGCACACCGACCGACAGGGTGCCTTCGGCGACGCGGGTCGCGCCCACACCGACCACTACTGCTGTCATGATCTGGGTGATCGCTTGCATGCCGTTGAAGTAGAAGGCGACGAGCAGCTGGGAGCGCATGCGCAAGCGCCGATACTTCTCGCTTTCGTCGCGGAAGCCTGCTTCTGCAACCGGCTCCATCAGGTGCATCTGGCTGCTGCGGATGCCGCCGATGAGCTCAGCGAACTCCCCGTTGACCGCCGAGATCTGTGCACGGGCTTGGGCGTGGAAACGCTTTGAGTAATGGCGGAACACCACCGTGATCACCGCGATGATGGGCACTGCGGCGAGAGCGATGAGCGCCAGTGAACCGTCGGTGGCCACGAGCATGACAGTGACACCAATGAGCGTGCCGACGGAGACCACCGCCTGCGCCAATCCCGTCTGCAGGAAACTGGATAGCGTGTCGATGTCGGTGGTCATCCGCGTCATGATCCGCCCCGACAGATTCGACTCGAAGTAGCTCAGACCCAGTTTCTGCAAGTGGTCATAACTACGGACCCGCAAGCCGTAGAGGAGCCGCTCGCCGGAGCGCGAGGACAGTACCGTCATCGCGGCGTTCGCAGCCCAGGCGATGACCACAACGACGAGGGCGGCCGCGCCGACGATCCACAGCGCGTTCGAGTCGCCCGCCTGGATGCCGCGGTCGATCGCAGTGCGCACCAGGGTGGGGAAGGCCAAGTCCGTGAGCACCCCGACAACGAGTAAGAGCGTGACGGCGAGGATGAGCCAGCGCACGGAGCGCAGCATCGCGCGCACACCCTCCGGGATGGTGCCAGTGGGTTGTTCCATGGCAGGAGGGAGGTGTTCGAGGCGCTCCAACAACTCCGGCGTCGCGGTGACCACGCGGGCGGCACCCCCGCCTCCGCCGCCGCGACCACCGCCACCGCCGAAACCGGCCCCGGCTCCGGCGCCCGCTGCTCGGGTGAGCACGTGCTCGTGGCTTTCTTCAGCGACCTCGGGCCAGAGTTGGTCGTGGGAAGGTTCGGGACGCTGGGCGCGGCCGACATCCGGGTCCATGAGCGCGCGGTAGAGGTCAGTCTCCACAATCTCCTCGCGCGGACCGTCGGCGACCACGCGGCTGCCGCCGCTGCCCTCACCGTCCGCAGGGGAGAGGATGATCACCCGGTCGGCGTGGTCCACCGTCGACTGCCGGTGCGCCACGGCAATGAGAGTCACGCCTTCGAGGTTGTCGCGCAGATTGCGCAGGATAGTCGACTCGGTGGAGGCGTCGATAGCTGAGGTCGCGTCGTCGAGCACGAGCACCGCCGGCTGAGACAGAAGCGCGCGGGCAAGCGCGATGCGTTGACGCTGCCCGCCAGACAACGTCAGGCCGCGCTCGCCGACGACAGTGTCGTAACCGTCGGGGAGGTTCTCGATGAACTCGTCGGCGCAGGCCATCCGTGCCGCGTGGGCGACCTCGGCGTCGGTGACGCCAGCACCCATGGCGATGTTGTCCCGGATGGAGACGGAGAAGAGGAACGCCTCGTCGAAGACGCAGGTGACTGCTTTGCGGATTTCCCTGGCGGGAAAGTCTGAGTAGCGGAACCGTTGCCCGGAGGCGTCGATAAGCGACATGCTCCCGGAATCTGGGGTGTAGAACGCGCCTGCGAGCTGGACCGCCATGGACTTGCCGGCGCCAGCGGGGCCGATGACGCTGACGTGCTCGCCGGGGGAGACGGTGAAGCTGACATCGTCGAGCACGCAGCGTCCGTCGGTGGTGAAGGCGACGTGGTCGAAGTCGATGCCGGCGGGGCCGTCGGGCAGCGCTGGTGCAGTGGGCGCGGGTTGCTCCGGGGAGAGGGCGAGAACTTCGTCGAGCCGGTCGATGCCGCTCATGCCCATCTGCAGCGTGACGTAAGTGTTGGCCAGCATCGACATCGACTGCGTCAGTGACGTCAGATAAACGGTGAACGCGACGAATCCGCCGACTGTCATCCCGCCGCCGAGCGCGATGAGACCGCCCGCGACGATGGTGACCACCAGTGCGATGTTGGGGAGCTGGGTCAACGTCGGTTGGAACCGGGCCGTGAGTTTCGCCGCCCGCATCTTCACGGCGTAGAGGTCGCGGGCGAGCCGGTCGAGCACGGTCACCTCATGTTCAGCTCGGCCAAAGGCTTTGACCACGCGGACGCCGGAGACGGTTTGCTCGACGTGGCTGGCTAGCTCCGCCGCGGACTGCTGGTTCGCCCACGTGGCGGCGTACATGGATCTGCGTGAGCGGCCGCCGACCCACACGATGAGCGGGAGGAAACCCAGCGACATCAGCGTCAGCGGAACGTCAAGGGAGAGCATGACCGCCAGCGTGAGCAGCAATTGCACGAGGCGGGTGAGCGCGAGCGGCGCCATGGCAAAGACTGAGAACAGCTGCCCTAAGTCAGTAATCGAGCGCGAGACGATCTGCCCGGTGACAATGTCGTCCTGACCGGGACCGTCAAGGCGGTGCAGAGTTCTCAGCAGCTCCACCCGCACCCAATGCTGTGAGCGGGTGGCCAATGAACCGGCTGCCCAGCGGCGCAGCACCTGGAACGCGAACTGGGCAAGCGCTATACCCACCATCGCCCACGCGATCGTGGTGATGGATCCCTCGCGGGCGCCGGTGGCGACATCAACAGCTGCACCAGTCAACCCGGGAACAGCGACTTGCAGGACCGCCGCGACCACAGCGGTGATAAGCGTCAGGGCAGCGAATCCTGCATTCGCTTTCAGCGCGCGGGTCAGCAGAGGACTTATGCGGATTCACCCTTCGTGCCGCGAGAGAAGCGGCTGCGCAGAGCGTTTTCCTCCAGCTCGTCGGCGCTGCCGGTGATGCCGAGCTTTTCCAGGATGCCCTTCGCCTCTGGGTCGCCCTCGATCTCCGGGCCGTTGTCGCGGTTGTTACGGAAGACGGAGATCATCGCAGCAAGACGGGAGTTCTTGTCGGTCTCCGCCTTGTCCAGTTCTTCCTCGACCTCCGTCTTCGGTGGTAGCTCCTGAAGGAACTGGGCCGGCGGATGGCCGAGGTTGTTCGACACGTTGTCCACGACAGCCTTCGCCAGCTTGCGGTTGGCGTACAGGCCGGCCACCGCACCGATGCCGAACGGCATCAGCTTGCCGATCCACATCCGGCGCAGACGCTTCGAGATCGACTTCCTCAGCGCCCGCGTCATCATCGAGTTCGCCTGGTTGAGGGTGGGCCCGGTGAAGTTCTTCAGCATCTTCGGTCCTGGCATTCGTGCTGCCTCGGGCCCGATGAGCGTATCGACGATCGCCGTGCCCTGCGTGCCCAGCAAGACCATGAGAACGATCGCTTTGCGGTGCTCCTCATCGGAGATGTCTGCACCACGCAGGTACGCGGAACCGACCGTGTAGACAGCCGCCAAATCCACAAACAGGAGGGACTCCCCGGCAATCGCCGCCGTGCCGGTGACGAATCCGACACCGGGGATGGCGGCAGCACCGCCCGCACCGGCACCAGAACCGGCCGCGATAGTGAGGAAGTGCTTGTCCATCATCTCCTGGATCTGCTGCGGAGTGGCCTCCGGGTTCGCGCGGCGCAGGCGGTCCACGTAGGCCTCGATCAACCCGCTCTGCAGCCGGACCGCGCGATCAAGCGCTTTGATGAAGCCCTTGCCGATGGCAGAGGCGTTCTCCTCGATCTGCGCGGAGTCCGTGTAACCGCCCTGGGGGCCGTTTTCGGCCACGGCTTGATCGTTCTTCTTCTTGCGGCCGAACATGGTGATCTCGTCTCCTTGGGGGTTGGTGGAGGGAACATTAGTGTCGTGTTCCCGGCCACGTCATCATAGGCCGGGATTACATGACACGGCTACAGTTGTCCCCATGGCAGCTGTTTCCGCCACTGACCCCGTCGTGCACACCCATGCTGGGACAGTGCGCGGCGTTGTCGATCCTGGCTCGGGCATGCGCACGTGGCGCGGCATCCCGTACGGGGCGCCGACCGGCGGGAAGCACCGCTTCCACGCGCCGCGCCCCCGAGAGGCGTGGCGCGGGGAATTCGACGCCTCCGAGTTCAGCCAGCCCGCCATGCAAGGCACCTACGGGTGGAACGACAAAGTCATTGGCACCGAGGACTGCCTCACCCTCGACATTGTCCGCCCCGACACCGACGATGTTCTACCCGTCGTCGTCTACATGCACGGCGGGACCTTCCTCACCGGCGCCTCCCACGAGAAGGTGCTGCAAGGCCACGGTCTGGCCGCGGCGGCGGACATCGTCTACGTCTCGCTGAACTTCCGGCTCGGTGTGCTCGGCTACTTGGACATGCGCTCGCTCGGGCCGGACTGTGTGGCCAACCCCGCCACGTTGGACCAGATCCTCGCTCTGCACTGGGTGCGCGACAACATCGCCTTCTTCGGCGGAGACCCGAACCGGGTGACCATCATGGGCGAATCCGCAGGCGCCAACGCTGTGACCACCTTGATGAGCTCCCCGCAAGCGCGCGGCCTGTTCCACGGTGCAGTCGCGCAGTCGAATCCCGCCAGCGCGGTGCATTCGCGCGTCCAGGCGGCCATGTGGGTGCGCTCGCTTCTCGACGGCATGGGCATGTCCCGCCTGTCCACCCTCTCCGACCTCCGCGAGGTCGATGGGGAAGAACTAGTCCGCGTAGGCAATTCGTTGCTTGTGCGCTCTGGTGAGATGAAGTACCTCAACCTCGCGTTCATGCCCACGGTGGATGAGAACGTCTTGCCCAAGCACCCCATCGATGCCTTCACCGACAATGAGGAGGCGCCGGTGCCGCTGCTCATCGGCTCTAACTCCGGAGAAGCCAGCTTCACTAAAGCCATGTTCGTCTCCAGCAAGGCCCGCGGCCGGGCGGCGCGTCGGCTGCTAGAGGTTTACGACCCTGACCACGCCGACGCGATCCTGGAGGCCTACGACTGCGCGACCGAGCGCTCTGACTTCGCTGAGCTCGTCGCCGATGCTGTTTTCTGGGCCCCGTCGGTTCGGATTGCGACAGAACACCGCCGGGTTGCGCCGGTGTGGATGTACCACTTCGACTACGTCGTCCCCGCTCTAGAGCGTCTCGGTGTAGGCGCGATCCACACCGCCGACCTGGAGGCCATCTTCGGCCACCAGTTCGCCACCCCCGCCGGCTTGCTCACCCGTTTGGGCAAACGCGACGACTTCGCCGCCGTGAGCGAGCGCATGCAGCACCACTGGGGCCTGTTCTTCCACACGGGCCGCCCCGGCGATGACTGGCCGGAGTATGGTTTTCGCTCTGACCAGCGACCCGGCCGCGCTACAGCCGTCATCCGCACTCAACCCACGATCGTGTGGGACCCGAAGCCTGCCAAGCGCCGCGCTTGGGAAGGCTTCGAGATGACCCAGTGGGGCACTGGCCGGCCTGAGCTGCTGGAGTCCATCGCGGACTTCATCGGTGTCTAGCAGCGAATCCTCATGCAGTCTGCGACCAGCGCAGCTAGGCTAGTGGCGTCCGGGCGCGTCTAACCCCGGGAACCAAGGAAGGGAACCGGATCAATGAGCTTCTTCGAGGACATCGCCGCAGGTCTTGACCGCGAGGGCATTGAATCGCGCGTGCACGACGACACCATGTTCGTGCCCATTACCTCCGAGGTGGAGATCCACTTCGTGGAGATCGACCCGCACCTGCCGGCCGCGAACGTCTACATTGCCGCCGCCGATGTCGATGAGGATGACGAAGACTTCGAGGCTGTGCTCGTCTCCGTGGTTTTCTCTGTCGATGACGCAGTAGCGACCGTCGCACGCCACATGGCTACCGATCAGATCATCACGGTGCTGCGTGACCTGCTCGAAGGCACCGACGAGCGCATCGGAGACCTGGAGTTCTTCCAGGATCCGATTGACCCGCACCTAGTTCGCGCTGAGGTCGGCGAGAACGCTGAACTCCACGTCCAGGTCGAGGTCACAGACGGCACCCCGTGCGCTGCGGTCACGTTCGTCGCTCTGCCGGGCACCTACGACGACTTGCTCGACGACGCTATCGGTGAACTCTGGGATTCTGATGGTGATGCCGAGCTGACGGACGAGGACCGCGAGCGCCTTTTCGCCTCCCTTCACGCTGAGGCCTCTGCCGACGCCGAGTCCCTCGATTTGGGCACATTCTCCGACTTCGACCGGCTTTTCGACGTCCTGTGCCTCGCCGCCGACCAAGCCGAGGATTGGGAATCCCAACTGCTTCCCTTTGACGACGATGACTTCGACGAGCCCGAGGTCTACGACATCTTCGGAGCCGACGACGGCGAAGACGACGAAGACGAGGATGACGACGCGGAAGACCTCGATCCCATTGACGACGTCGACACCGAGGACGAGATCTAAGACCCCTCGCTTAGGCCGCCGCTAGGCCCTCGAACATGGAGGGCGGGGAGTAGACGGGGGCGAAGGTGCCGTCGACAAGCCAGACGAAGGTCGCGCCTGTGGGGGAGTAGACCTCGTGCACGGCGCCGGCCATGCTGGACGGAACCAGCGCGCGCACCCATGCCTCGGCGATGTTGCGGTCGACGGTGATGCCGCTGGCGTCAGTGAAGCGGACCTCAATGAGGTAGGCGGGGACATGGCGCTCGCCGAAGCCCTTGATGCGGGCGCGTGCCCGAGGGCCGACGCGGCGCCGGGTAATGGCCACGTTCAGTTGAGGCCCTCCGTCCATGCGGGGGAGAGTACGGGTCGGTGGCCGCCAGTCTGGGTTGGGGCGCGCCAGGGAACGCGGGTGATGAATGACCGCCTCAATGCGGTCGAGGGTCGGTGCGTGGCTGGAACGGATCTGGCGGGCGAGTTCTTGGCTGTAGGAGCTGTGGCTGATGTACGTCATGGATCAGAATCTACGAAGTGGCCCAGACACTCCCTCATCGAAGTCCGAACATGTGTTCTATCGCAAGCCGGAGTCCTGCACTTTCACGGGTTCAGGTGGCACAACATTCGGCCGAATCCCTAAAACTGCCCCGGCGCAGTAGGCTCAAACACGCCATGAGCACCCCGAAAAACTCTGAACATGCCGCGCTCCCCAAGATCCCCCAGGAGATTTGGGTTCTTGTCGCCGCCGCTTTCCTCATAGCGCTCGGGTATGGGCTCATTGCGCCGATCATCCCGCAGTTCGCGGTGAGCTTCGGCGTCTCGATGGCGGCTGCGGCTGCGGTTGTTTCGGTGTTCTCTGGCGCCCGGTTGGTGGGGGCGCCGGGGGCGGGATGGCTCGTCGATAAGCTTGGCTCGCGCAAGGTGTACATCACAGGTCTCCTGATTGTGGCCGTGACCACCGCACTTGTAGCAGTGGCTCAGGAGTATTGGCACATGCTGGTGCTGCGGTTCCTTGCGGGGCTGGGCTCGACGATGTTCACGATCTCGGCGCAAGCGCTCATCGTGAAAGTGGCGCCGCCGCGAATTCGTGGACGAGCGAGCTCGACGTACGCCACGGCGTTCCTGCTGGGCAACATCATCGGCCCGGTTGTTGGTGCAGGCTTGTCGTTTCTGGGCATGCGCTGGCCATTCGTCATTTACGGCGCTGCCGTTGCTGCCGCGGCCGTGGTCGTGTGGGTGCGTTTGCCTAGGTCTGACCGTGACGTGAACTTCGCCGCGCGACCACCGATGCGCCTGGATGAGGCATTCGGCCATCCCAGTTACCGCGCGTTGCTCGCCTCCGCCTTTGCCAACGGCTGGGTGAACATGGGCGTGCGCGTGGCGGTCCTCCCGCTGTTCGCTGCCTCGGTTTTCCCGCATGGTGCGGCTGAGGCTGGTCTCGCGCTTGCGGCATTCGCGCTGGGCAACGCCGTCACGTTGCAGTTTTCGGGCAAGCTTGCCGACGACATCGGCCGCAAACCCCTCATCCTCACCGGCCTTGCTGTCACCGCACTGTCTACAGCCGTCATGGGTTTTGCGACGAGCTTCTGGCCGCTCATCGCGATCTCTGTCATCGCTGGTGTGGGTGGGGGACTGCTCGTGCCCAGCCAGCAGGCGAGCCTGGCGGACATCATCGGTAACGACCGCTCCGGCGGCAAGACTATGTCTGTCTTCCAAATGTGCATGGACGCCGGCCAGGTGATCGGGCCGATTCTGATCGGCGCAGCGGCCGGCGAGTTCGGATTCCCGGCAGCGTTCGGAATCTGCGGTGCCATCGCAGTACTGGCACAGGTCGTCTGGGCGGTCGTCGGCAAGGAAACCCACCCGGAGAAAGCTGACCAATGAGAATCATCCTCGACTGCGACCCGGGTATTGATGACACCTACGCGCTGATCCACCTCACCGCCGCCGCCCACACCGGCCAGCTCGAACTCGAGTGCGTGACCACTACGGCCGGCAATGTCGAGGCCGACCAGTGCGCCCGCAACGCCGCTTGGATCCTCTCCCTGTGCAATGTCCCGTGGACGCCGCTGGCCGCGGGCATCCCGGAGCCGCTTGGTTGGGAGTTGACCACCACGCCTGACACCCACGGCGACACTGGCCTGGGTTATGCGACTGCCCCTGAGCGTCACATCGAGAGCGACTGGGACATGCTCTGGATTGATGCGATCGAGCGCGGCACCGACGACCTCCATCTCATCGTCAGCGGGCCGATGACCAATCTTGCCGCCTTCGCACGCCTCCACCCGGAGCACTACAAGCAGCTCAAGCACATCACCGTCATGGGCGGCGCATTCAACTACCCGGGCAACACCACGCCCACAGCCGAGTGGAACTTCTGGGTGGACCCGCACGCGGCCAAGGAAGTCTTCGATTCCGCGCCCGTGCCCATCACCGTCTGCCCGCTCAACGTCACCGAACGCATGCTGCTCACGCCCTCTCGCTTGGACGACCTGGTGTCTGCGCTCAGCGGCTCACCGCTCGCAGAGCATCTCGAGCCGATCACGCGGTTCTACTTCGAATTCCACGAGGATGTAGGGGAGGGCTACCAAGCCCAGATTCACGACCTGCTCACGGTCATGGTGGCGCTCGGCCAAGTCCCCGCCACTTTCGCCCCCGCGACGGTCGACCTCGACCCGGATTCCGAGCTGTTCCGCGGCACCGCCGTTGCTGACGTCAAAGGCATCTGGGAGCGCGAGCCCAACGCCCGCATCATCAGCAACGCGGACATTGACGCAGCCTGGGCGCTTTTCGACGCCTCCTGCCGCATCCACGCACGCATCGCCACCGGCGACGCGGAACTCGATCGGCTGAGGCATCTGCGGGCGGAGGACTAAGGGTTGAGACGTTCGTAGACGGTGTCCGAGATGCTCTCAATCTTTTCCGAGTAACTGTCCCGTTGATTGCCTTGGGTGCCCTTGATGCCGTCTAGATATGCGAGTTCAGCGATGGGGGCGTGCCCGTCTTGAGCCGTGGCAGGCATGGAGTGCATGTGGGGTACGTGGCCGATCAGGTAGTTGTTTCCGTTTTGGCCCAAAGTCGACGCGATGAGTTTAGCTTCATCGGCGAACTTATCGCGGAAGCGTTCGAAAGCACCGACGAGTTGCTCTTTACCATTGGCCTTCTTCTTGACGTATTCGAGGGTCGTGTACCCGAGATACTTCAGGTTGTGGTTGTGCTGCCCACCAAGCCGCAAATTGCGGGACTTCTTTTCGAAGCTCACTGAGAAGGACTTCCATGTCGCGATGTTAGCCTCAGACATCTCCGAGTACTCAGCGACCCATTCGTCGAACCAACGGGCGAGGTTGCCAAAGGCGTGGTAGCTAAATAGATCGGTTGCAGTGGGTGTGACGAAGGCATCGCAACCGAGTAGAACGGTTCGATTGAATGGGCCGAGACTTGGTCCGACGTCGAAGAATATGTAGTCGTATCGGTCTTCGTCCTCCATGTGCGTGACGAGCTGACCGGCCCAGTGGACACGTCGGAAAGCGGCTGTCTCTTTGCCTAGAGCCGTTTGCCAGGCGGCAGACATAACGTCCTCGATTTGCGAGAGCTGCGGGTGTCCAGCCATGACATCGACCTTGAATCGTTCCGAGCGGTACACAGGAACATCGGTCTCAATCTCCGGTTCGCCCTCGCGCAGGGGAATGAAGAGACCGTAGACCGTCTTCAACAGGGACTCCCGGCGCGCCGTTTCCGGATCATCGTTGCCATCGTAGATCTCTTGAGTCTGCTGCTCTGAAAGCATCAACTGGGTCGCATTGCACTGGGGGTCGCAGTCGACGTACAAAACACGCTTCCCACGCATGGAGAAGTTGTGGGCGACATTGGTGGACAACGTCGTTTTCCCGACTCCGCCTTTGTTATTGAAGAAGCTGAGCGTTTTGATTGCCGACATGAAAACCTCCCACCGGAAATGAATATGACCAGATTTAAAAGTATGTCGTGGCAGAAGAGATTTCCATGAAATACCGGATTAGTTGGGTGCTGCCACGGTCTTACGGGCTATAAGACTGTCGAACAGGTCCGCGGGTATGGGCACACGAAGCTTCAAGTCCGAGGTGACCACATCCAACTTCTGTTTATCGTTGCCAATCATTGTGGTTTGCGCGGGATTCATCGCATCTACTTGACCCAAGTAATAGAAATCGGTGCCGTCCGCATCTTCTCGCTTAGCAAAGAGGTGGAGATCAGCGTCGCCATTCAGGATGGGCTGTAGTTCTCTGCTCTTCAACGTGCGCTTATGCCGTGTAAACCAGTGAAGAGTAGATCTATCGATCAATGTGTCTTCGTACCTGACGCTGGCCGAAATGTTCGCGTCTTTGTGGTAGGTGACAAATATCGGGCAGGTCATGGTCGCGGTATCGGTTTTGTACCCGTAGACGGTGGATTCCTGATTCTTGGACCAATTCAAGAGGCGACATGCGTCTTTGCGTGAGTATCGTTTGGCATGAATGAAATCATCTCCGCTTCGGTAGTGCTTCCGATTCAGAAACAATCCCGTTTCGACTACATCGTCTACGTGATCACGGAAACTGATGGGCGAAGGTTCCTGTGTTGACGCGTACGAGGAGTAGAGTCGCGAGAAATCTTCCCCGAGTACAAATTGATCACCGAGTCGAAGTGCGACGGGAAGGCCACCGTAGGTTGCTCGTTGCCGATCGGCGAACCACTCAAGGTTGAGGATTTTCTCGATAGCTTCCAAGCAGGCATCACTGTGATTGAGACCGCGACTGCGGAGTTGCAGCGCGAACTCCGCAACATCGACGGATCCCTCCCGACATAGTGCGCGCAAGAGAAGCAGTTCTTGAGGCCGCTTCCCGTTGAGTAGTTCGTTCGAGAGAAAGGTCAAAAAGGCATCCTCGGTGGGAGAGGGACCCGCATCGACGAACCGAAGGGAGTGCAGTAAAGACCAGTAGTTGCGGTATTTGCTCGCCAGAACATAAGGGGCAATAGACTCGTGCGTTTCGAAATCTACGAGCCTGGGTACTTTTCCCAGGCGGTGCTTGAGGTTTTGGATCGCTTCCTTGCACTTGCGTTTGTCTAGGAGGGTCACCTTCTGGAGAGACTCGAGTACTCGCTGAGTACTGACTTCATCGAAGCTAATAGTTGAAGAACCTGAGATGGGGTGCCGTCGGGTTCTGCGGATGACTTCTCGCACGGGATCTTTGCTGCTTGAACGGTCGCCTGACAGTGCAATCGGGATCAGATAATTGTTCGCATAGTTTCCGATGACATCGATGACGCGCAGGGTCTCTTTGTTTTCAGCTTTTCGCAAACCCCGGCCTAGCTGCTGTGTGAAGATGATGGACGATTGCGTGCTGCGGAGAAGAACCACAACGTTAACATCGGGAATGTCGATACCTTCGTTGAAGATGTCCACAGTGATGATGAAGTCGATCTGCTCGTTCTGAAGGTCGAATACGGCTTGTTCTCGCTCATCGATTGTGTTCGCTCCGCTAAGAGCAACCGTTCGGAGCGGACGGCCATACAGTTCGTGTTCATTTAGCGCTTGCGAAAGCAAACGAGCTTCTTTATTCGAGCTACAGAAGATCAAGCCTTTTGTTCCGCTCGGGAAGCAGTAATTCTGCAAAGTCTCAACTACGTGGTCAACGCGTTCTTTAGAAACACGCTCATCCGCTGTTGAGTCATCCGTGATCGTGTACCCGGACATTGATCCGTAGTCCGAGACTCCGTAGTAGTCGAAGGGGACCAGCATTCGCGATTCGAGAGCGTCTCCGAGCCTGATCTCGAAGGGGACATTGTGATGAAAGAGCTCGAAAACGTTGAAACCGTCAGTTCGTTCCGGTGTAGCTGTTAGTCCGAGCAGAAAATCTGGACGGAAATGCTCCATGATTCGCTTGTAGGATTCGGCGCCGGAGCGGTGCACCTCATCGATGATCATGTATTCGAAGAGTTTGGGGGAAATGTCAGTCAGGTGCTCAAGCCGTGAGAGTGATTGCACGGTGGCGAATACGAACCGCTTGTCTAGCTGCCGCTGTCGTCCAACGAAGAAGCCGATATCTTCTTCTGGGCAGCGGAACACTTTCTTAAACTCACGGGCGGCATTACGAAGAATCTGCTCGGTATGAGCGACGAAGAGAACACGCTTCGGGTCAAACCGCTGAGCAGCAAGCGCGGCAAGAATTGTCTTGCCGGTTCCTGTTGCAGAGATGATTAAGGCACGAGTTTCACCGGAATCGATAACCGTTTGGAGACGCTCCAAGGCTTCGGTCTGCATCTTGTTCGGCAGAATCTCGACGCCGTCAGCGCTTACCGAATGGGGCTGATCCGTCGCATCCGTAACAATGACGCGCTGTTGCCGCCTCTGTTCGTAGGACTGGATCCATTCCTCTGTGAGAAGGCCCGAAATCCTCACGTGGTGGTCGAGCGCTCGTTCCAATTGATCAGCAATGTCGCCGTCGCGGTGAGTAGAAAATTTCAAATTCCACTCACGGGTGCTCATGAGCGCGTTGCGGGTTAGGTTCGAGCTCCCGACGATGGCAGTTGCGTGGTCTCCGTGGCGGAAAACGTATCCCTTGGCATGGTGCGGAACTCCAGAAATGATCCGTGCTTCGATGTTGGGGAGTGCAAGCAGCTCTCGAAGGGCATCGGGATCATTGAAGTCCAAGTAGTCGGACACGATGATCGTACCGCGACCAGCGAAGTCAACGAGTGATTGCTTGATAGCGCCGAGTCCGCCGCTGCTGACGAAAGCAACGGAGAAGATGAAGCTCGAAGCGGTCAATAGTTCAGAACGCAAAGCGGCAAGCATCGAGTTGTCTGGCTCGTTGGCCACCAGAACTGGGTTTTCAACACGATCGGATTCTCTGCGGTGGTTGAGGTATCCGAATTCGGTGTCTGCGGTTAACCGTTCCAAATTGCTCATGCGGAACCGTAGGTCTTGATGATCAGATCCACCGCCGGGACATCCGCCGGCGCCCAGTCCAGGGATGCCAGCTCGTCGATGGGCACCCACCGAGAGTCGGCGTGCTCGGTCAAGGTGGGTTCTTGGTCACCGGTGAGGGCGCAGCGGAAAGTGGATAAGCGGATGGTGCCGAAGTCGTACGTGTGCTCGGTGGTGGTGATGTGGGGGCCGACGGTGGCGTCGATAAGCAGTTCTTCTTTGAGCTCGCGTGCGAGGGACACTTCGGGGGTTTCGCCGGGTTCGATCTTACCGCCGGGGAACTCCCATTTGCCGGCGAGTGCTTTGCCGGGGCCGCGCTGGGCGGCGAAGACGGTGCCGTTTCGGATGATGACGGCGCCGGTGACGGGGATAGGTGCGGACATAGGACCGATATTAAGGGGGCCGGAAGGCGTGTGGCGTCCCAAAGGCAAATTGATTCGCGGTACTGCGGGGTGAATCGGTGCTTTAAGTCAGATGGATGCGGGCATGGGAGTTTCGAATCGACTCTGAAGTGTCCTGGGTTTAGTTCCGATCGTTTCTAGAGGAGGATTGGATCATGCCTAGGAAGTTCAGTGACGAGTTC
>NZ_JAGPZA010000009.1:0-91969 GCF_024454095.1 Corynebacterium sp. CCUG 69979
TGGAGCGGATGACGAGACTCGAACTCGCGACCCTCACCTTGGCAAGGTGATGCGCTACCAACTGCGCTACATCCGCACTCACTGCGCCCAGATGAACTGTGTTGAACTCTGTTCATCTGAACTAGTGCGACTCAAAACTTTAATGTGTCGTCGTGGCCTAAGCCAAATCGCCACCATGTTACTTACATTTGCGGTGGTCACTGTCGCGCGCATGCTTATCGACGGCTCCACCCCACCCTTGAAGGTCCCGCGATTATGGTCTTTTGGCAACCTGGTGTTAATGTATCTCTCGCGCTAAGCACAGCATCGCTTGATCGCTTGCGAGGTCCTATGGCTCAGTGGAAGAGCGTTCCGTTCACACCGGAAAGGTCGCTGGTTCGATCCCAGCTAGGACCACAGTATAGCCCCAGTTCTGGTCTGAACTAGGGTTTCTTTGTGCCGCGACTGCCGCTTTCGCACCCCAGAGTGACGCAGAAGGTTAAGGCAATAAATAAGGCCGAAGGGGGGCGCGGTGCGATTAGCTAGATCCAAACAGCTAGATCGTTCGGATTTGGGCCGAGAAAGCAACGATCTAGTCGTTGAGAACTAGTCAATCGGGAAGCGGCGGGCCGGTCGGTCTAGCGCGGTACTGCAGACTTCGGATTCCCGCGGAAGCACCATGCCGTGGCGACTCCGAAGAGCGCGGCGGCTGTGGCGACAAAGAGAATGACCACCTCGTGCGCGTGGACGTACGCAGGAGAAGCGAGCGGGTTGGTGGTGGGGTTGAACATGGCGTCCATGCCAGCGCTAGCAAGCTCGGGCGGCAGGTTGGACGCGTAGACGGCAGGCAAAATGGAGCCAGTGATGGCGACGGTAATGAGTGTGCCGAACTCGTAAGAGACTTCCTCAACGCCGGCGGCCATGCCGGAGCGCTCCAGCGGGGCAGCACCGATGATGGCGATGGAGGACACCGACATGATAAAGCTCGAGCCCGCACCCAGGATGAGAAAGCCGGCGAGGAAGAGCGGGAAACTGTCCGATTGGGATCCCCACCAGGACATGACGGCGCCGAGGGCGTTGGCGAGAAAGCCGGAGCCAATGATGCTGAGGAACCCGATCCGATCGAGCAGCGCCCCGCCTGCAATGGAAAACGGGAATGCCACCAGTGCGACTGCGGCGATGGAGAGGCCGGTGTGGAAGGGGGAGAAGCCGTCGACAAGCTGAAGGCGTTGGGTGGACGTCATTTCCATGCCGATGAGAACGAACATGCCGCCCGTCGCTGCGAGGACGCCGCCGGCGAAGATGCGGCTGCGGAAGATGTCGAAGGTGAGAAGGGGGTCGTCGAGACGCTTCTGCCGCTGATGGAAAGCGACAGCTCCAACGACTGTTGCGATCACAGCACCGATGAGAAGCGCGTTTCCGGACCCGGTGCGGGTGGCTTCCTTGATGGTCATGGTCAGGCCCGACAACGCCAACAGGGCGTAGGCCGAGCTGATGAAGTCCCAATGTTTGGCGGGGTTGGCCTTATTCGGCGGGCCGAGGAGGACTGTACCGGCGAGTGCAACGGCGACGATGGGGACATTGATGAGGAAGACGGAGCCCCACCAGAAGAACTCGAGCAGGAGACCGCCGACAAGCGGGCCGGCAGCAGCGCCGATGATTGCTGTCGACGCCCAGATGCCGATGGCGACGTTGCGCTCGTGCTCCTCGATGAAGATCTGGTTGATCAACGCCAGTGTTGCCGGCATCATCGCAGCAGCCCCGGTGCCGAGCACCGCACGCGCCGCGACAAGCGCCCACGCGGAGGGGGCGAATGCGGCAGCGAGCGAGGCGAGACCGAAGATGACTAGGCCGATGAGGAACATTCTTTTGTGGCCGATCTTGTCGCCAAGCGTGCCCGTCCCCAGCAACAGTCCGGTGATGAGAAGGGGATAGGCGTTGATGATCCACAGCGATTCCAGCGGAGTGGCGCCGAGCTGCGCGTTCAGCGCTGGAAGCGCGGTGTACAGGATCGAGTTATCCAGCGCGACCATGACCAAGCCGAGGGAGATGACCGTGAAAAACGGCCAACTACTTGCGGTGGGGACACGATCGCGGGACACCCGGTTAACCTACCCCGCGAAACCGCGTCGGGTAAGTCGAGCCCCGAACCACCCGGGGCTTGTGGGCGCTTTGTCCAGTTTTACTGCAACAGCAGTTAGCCTGGATATCACCCTGACTGTTCGCAGTTTCGCAGATTCGCAGTTTCGCAGCAGAGACGTTAAGACGCTAAGGAGACTCCCATGGCTGGATTGCGCCGCCGCAGTATGGCGCTCATCGTTGCCGCACCCGCACTCGCATTGGCGGCCACGCCGTTGGCGCACGCTCACGACTCAGTGGTCAGCGCGACACCGGGCATTGAGGAAACGGTGACGGAGTTCCCCGAGGAATTGACGCTCGAGTTTTCCGGGAATCCGAAGCCGGACTTCAACACTTTCGCGCTGTCGCGCATCTCCGACGACGAGGTACTGTTCAGCGGCGAGCCTGAGGTAGACGGCCGCAACGTGAGCATCGATGTGCCGGACGGTCTGAACCCAGAGCCGGGTGACTACCGGATCGGTTTCCAGATCACGTCCTCCGACGGGCACGCGACAAAGGGCATGACCCAGTTCACTTATGCCCCCGACGGAATGCAGGCTGCCCAGGAAACCGAAGACGCGACCGTGCACCAGGAGGACTCTTCTGAAGTGGGGTCTGACGAGACATCGCAGAACTCCGATGAGGTGACCGACGGAGGCTACACCTGGCTGTGGCTGCTCATGGGTGTCCTGCTGCTCGGCGGTGTCGGCATTGCTGCGATGGGCAAGCGCCAACAACATAAGAAAGCGGATAAGCGGATCCGCGACTTGGACTACAACGAAGGAAAAGAAGGCAACCAATACAACCGCTCGGGCCACACCGGGGCCGGCTACACGGCAGGGGAAGGCACCCAGGGAGCCGGCACCGCCGAGCGTGAAACCGACGGAGAAGACGGTGTAGATCCGCGCAACTAGCAGGTCTGTGATCGGCCCGGGGTAAGATCGCACACGCGAAGCACCAAGACCAGTGCCAGCGGCCAGGTATGCCGCCGGTGCGCGAGCGCAAAGGAGCGCTGAAAACAGATATGTCGAGCGGGATGTCCCCAGCCCCAGCCCCAGCTTTCGAGCCTTTCGAGGTTCCTGCCGGTACCCCGGTCGGGGCGGCAATGCGGGAGTTGAACCTACCGAATAAGGGTGAAGACGCCATTGTGGTCGTCCAGGATGAGGAAGGCACTCTCAAGGACCTTTCCCATGTGCCCGAGGAAACTGCCACCTTTATGCCGGTAGCGGCCAACACGGAGCTGGGCCGCAGCGTCATCCGTCACTCCTGCGCGCACGTGCTGGCGCAGGCTGTCCAGGCGGAATTCCCCGACGCGAAGTTGGGTATCGGCCCCGCTATCAATGATGGCTTCTACTACGACTTCGACGTTAAGGAGCCGTTCACTCCTGAGGATCTGAAGACGCTGGAAAAGCGGATGAAGAAGATCATCAAACAGGGCCAGAAGTTCGTCCGTGGTGTCTACGCCTCGACCGAGGAAGCAGCGGAAGACCTGAAGAACGAGCCGTACAAGCTTGAACTGATCCAGGACAAGAGCTCGGTCGATCCGAATTCTGACGAGGCCACTGAAGTTGGTGCCGGTGACCTGACCCACTACGACAACGTCAACCCGCGTACCGACGAGGTCGTCTGGCACGACCTGTGCCGCGGCCCCCACGTGCCCACCACGAAGTACATTCCAGCCTTTGCGTTAACCCGTTCGTCGGCAGCCTACTGGCGCGGCGACCAGTCCAACGCCGGTCTGCAGCGCATCTACGGCACTGCCTGGGAAACCAAGGAGAAGCTCGAAGAGTACCAGCACATGCTGGAGGAGGCGGAGAAGCGCGACCACCGCCGCCTCGGTGCCGAGATGGATCTGTTCTCCTTCCCGGACGAGGTCGGCTCCGGTCTGCCGGTCTTCCACCCGGACGGCGGCATTGTGCGCATGGAGATGGAAAACCACTCCCGCAAGCGCCACCTGGAGGCGGGCTACTCGTTTGTCAACACCCCGCACGTGACCAAGGGTGACCTGTTCCAGCAGTCTGGTCACCTGGACTGGTACGCCGACGGCATGTTCCCGCCAATGCAGCTCGACGGCGAGTGGGATGAGGACGGCAACTGCGTCAAGCAACCGGTGGACTACTACGCCAAGCCGATGAACTGCCCGTTCCACAACCTCATCTTCGACTCCCGCGGGCGGTCCTACCGCGAGCTGCCGCTGCGCCTATTCGAGTTCGGCACCGTCTACCGCTATGAGAAGTCCGGCGTGGTGCACGGCCTGACCCGTGCCCGCGGCTTCACGCAGGACGACGCGCACATCTACTGCACTGAGGACCAGCTGGAGCAAGAGCTGACTGACGTCCTCGGGTTCATCATTTCCCTGCTGCAGGACTACGGCCTGGATGACTTCTACCTGGAGCTTTCGACGAAGGATTCGGAGAAGTACATCGGCGACGACGACATCTGGGAGCGTTCGACGAACATCCTGGAGTCCGTGGCTACCAAGTCGGGCCTAGAGCTGGTGCCGGACCCGGCGGGTGCTGCCTTCTATGGTCCGAAGATTTCGGTGCAGGCGCGCGATGCGATCGGCCGCACCTGGCAGATGTCCACCGTTCAGCTGGACTTCAACCTGCCGGACCGCTTCAACTTGGAGTACACGAGCTCCGATGGCACCAAGCAGCGCCCGGTGATGATTCACCGCGCCCTGTTCGGTTCTATCGAGCGCTTCTTCGGCGTGCTCCTAGAGCACTACGCCGGCGCGTTCCCTGCCTGGTTGGCACCGCGCCAGGTGGTGGGCATCCCGGTGGCAGACGAGTTCGCGCCGCACTTGGATGCCGTCACTGACAAGCTGCGTAAACGCGGCATTCGCGCGAGTGTGGACCACTCGGATGACCGCATGCAGAAGAAGATCCGCAACCACACCACCGGCAAGGTGCCGTTCATGCTGCTCGCCGGCGCGCGCGATGTGGAGGCGGACGCGGTGAGCTTCCGTTTCCTCGACGGCAGCCAGGTCAACGGTGTGCCCGTGGATGAGGCGATCGAGCTGATCAGCCAGTGGGTAGACAGCCACAACAATGAGCAGCCGAACGAGGTGTCCATTGAGGCACAGCGACAATAACGGCCAAGCGTACGTCGACCAGGGCGTGGGCGAGCCGGACCGGCTCACGCGCCTGTGGGCACCGTACCGCTCGAACTACATCTCGAAGATCCCCGGCCAGCAGAAGCGACACGAAGACCCCTTCCTAGCTGCGCCGAAGGAATCGGATGAGGATGGGTTGATCATCGCCCGCGGGGAGACGGTGTACGCGCTGCTCAACCTGTACCCGTACAACGCCGGGCACCTCATGGTCGTGCCGTACCGCAAGATTGCGGATCTTGAGGAGCTGACGGAAGAGGAGACGGCGGAGATGGCTGTCTTCGCCAAGTTGGCGGTGCGCACCCTTAAGCGCGTGTCCCAGCCGGAGGCGATCAATGTCGGACTCAACCTGGGCAAGGCCTCCGGCGGTTCGGTCGGCGACCACCTGCACCTCCATGTCGTGCCGCGGTGGGCAGGGGACTCGAATTTCATGACCGTCATCGGCGGCACCAAAGTGTTGCCGCAGTTGCTCAAGGACACGCGCGCACTGCTTGCGGACGCGTGGGCCGAAATCTGCGATGAGGACGCCCGTGCTTAGTGTGCATGGGAGGAAGACGGCGGTGCCGGTGGCTGAGCCCGTCGCAAAGCTTCTTCTGCGCATGGGCCTGAGTCCCAACGCCGTGACGCTGCTGGGAACGTTTGCCGCGATCGCCGTCACCGTCGTGCTCATTCCTGCGGATCAGTTGGTGTGGGCGGCGGTACTCATCGCGTTCTTCTCCGCCTTCGACATGGTCGACGGCACGATGGCGCGTCTGCGCGGAGGCGGTACCGCGTTCGGCGCGACGTTGGACGCGAGTTGCGACAGGCTTACCGACGGCGCACTGTTCGGCGCCATCTGCCTCTGGCTCATCTACGTCGACCAGGCGCACCCAGCGCATATCGTCGTTGCCCTTACTGTCCTCGTGCTCTCGCAAACCATTAGCTACATCAAGGCGCGCGCGGAAGCGGGCGGTTTGAAAGTCGACGGTGGCTTGGTGGAACGCCCCGAGCGGCTCATCGTGTCGCTGGTCGGGCTGTTCTTAGAAGGGCTTGGTGTACCGCACGCGATTGAAATCGCGCTATGGCTGCTCATGGTTGGCTCCGTGTTCACGGTGGTGCAGCGGCTGATCATAGCCTCCCGCGATCCCCGCGCGCAGCAGCGCATTGCCGCGCCCGCCGGCGCTCCGGAGGCAGCCAATGTCTAAGGAGAGCATTGGCGAAAAGCTGCGCGCCGCGGGTTACATCGCCGGGTGGAAACTCGTGCGCCGCATGCCGGATCCTCTGGCAGTCGCGGTGTTCAACGCGGGTGCGGATTACGCTTCCGGCAAGGGCACGGGACCGGAGATGCTGCGCCGCAATCTCACCAGGGTTGTGGGGGCGGAGAATGTGACGCGGGAGTTGGTGCGGGCGTCGATACGCTCCTACGCGCGCTATTGGCGCGAAGCCTTCCGCTTGCCGGCGATCGCGGGGAATGAGGCGCTCATGGCGCGGCTCGACGAAGACGTCACTGGCCGCGAGTACGTCGATGCCACCCTCGCGCGCGGCAAAGGCCTCATTCTCACGCTGCCGCATTCCGGGAACTGGGACATGGCAGGGATGTGGTTCGTGCAGCGCTACGGCGGCTTCACCACCGTCGCAGAAAGGCTCAAGCCCGAAGTGCTTTTCGACGCGTTCGTGGACTACCGGCAGCAACTCGGATTCAACGTTCTCGCCGCCACAGGGGAAAAGGTGCCGCCGTACCAGCAGATGAAAGAGGTGCTGGCTGCCGGCGGGGTGGTGTGCCTCATGGGGGAGCGCGACATGACGCCGCGGGGAGTGCCCGTGTCCTTCTTCGGTGAGCAGGCGACGTTCCCGGCAGGCCCGGCGAAGCTCGCTTTGGAGACCGGCGCCGGGTTGCATGTGGCGCACTCATGGTTCATGGGTACGGACCGTGATCCGCGCTGGGGGCTATCGGGCTCCCCGGAGGTGGAGGTGACCACCGTCGAGGAGACAACGCAGCGCGTGGCGGATCTTTTCGCCGCGAACATCGCCGCCCACCCCCAGGACTGGCATGCGCTGCAGCCGGTCTTCCTTGCTGACAAGAAAACCCGCAAGCCTCGCACGTACGGGGAGTGAGGCCGGAATGCGAATTGGCATGGTGTGCCCGTATTCCTTCGACCACCCCGGCGGGGTGCAGGCGCACATTCTCGACCTCGCAGAGGTGTTCATCAGCCAGGGGCACGAGGTCGCAGTGCTCGGGCCGGGGACGGACCCGTCAGAAGTGCCGGACTACGTGACGCTCGGTGGGGGCACTGTGCCGCTGAGCTACAACGGCTCGGTGGCGCGTATCGCGTTCGGGCCGAAGACCTTCCGGGTCGTCCGGAACTTCCTTCGCGCCGGGGACTTCGACGTCCTTCACCTGCATGAGCCGAACGCCCCCAGCTACTCCCTCGCCGCGCTCATCGTGGCACGCGGCCCGGTGGTGGCGACGTATCACGCGTCGGCGGTGTCATCGACCTTATTGAAACTCGCCAGGCCGTTCCTGCGGCCCGCACTGGAGAAAATTGACGCGGGGATTTCCGTCAGCGAGATGTCCCGCCGTTGGCAAGTGGAGCAGCTTGGTGGGGACCCGTTGCTCATCCCCAACGGGGTGGAGAGCGCACGGTTCCGTGACGCGCAGCGGCACAGTGACAGCGGCCCAGTGAACATTGTCTTTCTTGGGCGTCTCGACGAACCCCGCAAAGGGCTGGACGTTTTCCTCGATGCGGTTGCGAGGTTGCGGGCCATGGTGAACTGCGACTTCCGCGTCACCGTCGTCGGGGGAGGCACCCACCGCGAGGTTCCCGGTGTCGACTTCGCTGGACGGGTCACCGAGGAGGAGAAAGCGCAGATCCTCGGGGAGGCGGACATCTATGTCGCACCGAACACCGGTGGGGAGTCCTTCGGCATCGTCCTCGTGGAAGCAATGGCTGCAGGGTGTGCTGTTGTTGCCAGCGACATTGAAGCTTTCGCCGCCGTTTGCGACACAGAATCTGACACCCCAGCCGGCCTTCTCTTCCCGGTGGGGGACTCTGACGCTCTTGCCGCCACCCTTGCCGGACTCATCCAAGACCCATCGGCGCGCGCACAGCTGGCCCGCGCCGGGCAGGCCCGCGCTCTTCGCTACGACTGGGGTGTCGTCTCCCGCGAGGTGATGGAAGTGTATGAGACCGTGATGGGAGGGCAATCGTGGAACTAGTGATCGCGGTTGTGTGCGTGATTGTTGCTGTCGTAGCGATTGTGTCCCTGTGGGCAGTGCTCACGGCCCGCCGTCTCGACCGGCTCCACATCCGTCTCGACCGCGCGCATGACGGCTTAGGGGCAGCTCTGGACCGCCGCATGGCGGTTGTCGCCGCCCTGTGCCCGCCGCTTGCGCCTGCAGCCCGGGAGGCGGAGAGCATCGGGTTTGCCCCAGCACAGTTTCATGACCGGCTTCTGGCGGAAAGGCGCGTGCTCGACCAGCTACCCACCCTGTCGTCCCGGGTGCAGGCAGCGGAACTCGCGCGCGCCGACGAACGCGTGGGTTTAGCGCTGCGCTTGTACAACGATGCTGTGTCAGCGGCGCGCGCCGTGCGTCTCAAACCGGGGGTGAGAGCGCTGCGGTTGGCCGGTACAGCACCAATGCCGGAATTTTGCCCGCAGCCTCCGGGAGAGGTTCACTCGGGCTAAGGTGTTTGTTCATGGACTTCGTAGTACCCACCATTGATGAGATCCTGAATCTGGAGCAGCTGGACTCCGACATCTTCCGCGGCACGGGCGTGTTCACCGGTCTGCAGCGCACCTACGGTGGACAGGTCGCCGCGCAGTGCTTGTCCGCTGCTACGAAAACAGTGGAGGACGACAAGATCGTTCATTCCCTGCATGGGTACTTTGTCCGCCCCGGCCAGTCTGACAAGGACACCATCTTCGTTGTTGAGCGTGTGCGTGACGGCCGCAGCTTTGCCACCCGTGTTGTGCGCGCAATCCAGGACGGCAAGGCCATCTTCCACATGGAGGCCAGCTTCCACGTCACCGACAATGACGGCATTGAGCACTCCGACACGATGCGCACCGTCCCGGAACCGGAGAACGTGGTTCCGTTGGAGCAGGTGGACGGCCCGCTGAAATTCTTCAAGCTGTGGGCGAAGGACTGGGACGTGCGCATCGTGCCCGAGGATGAGTTCGACCACAACAAGTACACGCCCAGCCAGCAAGTCGTGTGGTTCCGCTCCAAGAAGGAGCTTCCCGACGACCAAACATTCCACATCTGCACCCTGGCCTATATGTCGGACCTGACGTTGTTGCACTCCGCGCTGGTGCCGCACCGTGATGCGCATGTGCAAATGGCGTCGCTGGATCACGCGATGTGGTTTCTGCGTCCCTTCCGCGCGGACGAGTGGATGCTCTACGACCAAGTCTCACCGTCAGCGCACGTTGGCCGCGCGTTGACCCAGGGCCGCATCTTCGACCGGGAAGGCAACCTGGTGGCCATGGTTGTGCAAGAAGGGCTCACGCGGACACTGGAGGAAGGCAAACCGGCCTTCAAGTAAGTGGCTGTGGCACCCCTCCGTATACTGAACAGCCGACACTTCATCACCGCGTAGAGGGGAGAGGCACATGGCAGGCCACTCAAAGTGGGCAACCACGAAGCACAAGAAAGCGGCTAACGACGCGAAGCGCTCCAAGCTGTGGGCGAAGCTGATCAAGGACATTGAGGTCGCGGCACGCACTGGCGGTGGTGACCCGGCGGGCAACCCGACCTTGGACGACATGATCAAGAAGGCCAAGAAGGCCTCCGTTCCCGGTGACAACATTGAGCGTGCACGCAAGCGCGGTTCCGGCGAAGAAGCTGGCGGTTCCGACTGGGAAGACATCACGTACGAGGGCTACGGGCCCAACGGCGTGGCCATGTTGATTCAGTGCCTGACGGACAACCGCAACCGTGCAGCTACTGAGGTCCGCACCGCCATGACCAAGAACGGCGGCAACCTGGGAGAGTCCGGTTCTGTGGCCTACATGTTCGCCCGCAAAGGCGTGAACACCGTGGCCAAGGGCGAGCTGACTGAGGACGATGTCCTTCTGGCAGTGCTTGAGGCTGGTGCCGAGGAAGTCAACGACCTGGGTGAGTCTTTCGAGGTCGTCTCCGAGGCATCTGACCTGCACGCCGTGCGCGACGCACTGCAGGAAGCTGGAATTGAGGTCGAGGAGACCGAGCAGGACTTCCGCTCTTCAGTCGAGGTCGATCTGGATCTCGATGGCGCGAAGAAGCTGGAGAAGCTTATCGACGCGTTGGACGACTCCGACGATGTCCAGAACGTCTACACCAACATGACGCTTTCCGACGAGGTGGCGCAAGCTCTGGCCGCAGAGTAAGCAGAGTACGTCGGTCCCCGGTTGTGTCCACACCGTGTGGTAGAACAAATGTGTGACTCCGAAGGTCGGGGTGGACAAGGGGAGCGATGAACCTCGAAGGCCTGCGTGTGATGGGCATTGACCCGGGCTTGACCCGGTGCGGCCTGTCTGTCATTCAGGCTGGGAAGGGACGCCAGGTCATTCCTGTGGCGGTGGGTGTTGTGCGCACCCCCTCCGATGCTGAACTGGCGCACCGTCTGCTGCGTCTGTCGCAGGCGGTGGAAGAGTGGATCGACGACTACCAGCCGGACGTGATCGCCATGGAGCGCATTTTCGAACGCGGCAACGTCTCCACAGTCATGCATACCGCCCATGCGGTGGGCGTGATGGTGCTGGCGGCGGCGAAGCGCGACATCCCCGTGCACATGTACACCCCGTCCGAGGTCAAGAAAGCGGTCTCGGGCAACGGGCGCGCGGACAAAAAGCAGATGACGTCCATGATCACCCGCATCCTCGGGCTGGGCGCGCCACCGAAACCAGCTGACGCCGCTGACGCGCTGGCAATCGCTGTATGCCATTGCTGGCGCGCCCCGTTGCTCGCGCGCGGCAACGCCGCAGCGTTGGCTTTGAACTCCACCACAGGAAAGGCGTAGTGAACCCATGATCGATTCGCTCAACGGCGAGGTCATCTCCATCGGCTTGGACCACGCGGTCATCGAATGCGCTGGGGTGGGGTACCGTTTCCTGGCCCCGCCGCCGACGCTGGCCCGTCTGGTCCGCGGGGAGACAACCCGTGTGCTGACCACTTTGGTGGTCCGCGAAGACGATATGACGCTCTACGGGTTCACTGACGATGACGCGCGCAGCATGTTTCATCGACTCACCGCAGTCTCGGGGCTCGGACCCAAACTGGCCATCGCCGCTTTGTCTGTCTTCACCCCAGGTGAGTTGGCCGCCCACATCACTTCCGGGGACGCGAAGACGATCCAGTCGATTCCGGGTGTGGGCAAGAAGATGGCTGACCGCATGGTGCTCGAGCTCAAGGACAAGCTCCAGGGGCTCTACCCGGGGGCAGCCCAATCGGAGGCGCCGGAGGCCGCTGGGGAGGTGCCGCCGATAAGCGGAAGCTCGTTCGCGACGGAGCAGGTCGTGGAAGCTCTCGTCGGACTGGGCTTCCCGGAGAAGAGCGCGCGGGCTGCTGTCGATGCTGTCGCGGCAGAGAACGACGGTGCTGAATCTTCTGTCTTGCTGCGCGCTGCGCTGAACAGATTGGGGAAGAAGTAAATGTCGGATGTGGAAAAGACTGAGTTCGAACTTCCGCCGGAGCTCGCGCGCCAGGTCAATTCGCCTATCGACGCCACTGAGCACACCGAGGAACGCGACTTCGAGAAAGCACTGCGCCCGAAGTCGATTGATGAGTTCATCGGTCAGCCGAAAGTCCGCCAGCAGCTCGGTCTCGTGCTCGAAGGCGCGAAGAAGCGCAATGTCGTTCCCGACCACATTCTGCTGTCCGGCCCGCCCGGCCTGGGTAAAACGACGATGGCGATGATTGTTGCGCAGGAGCTGGGGACGTCGCTACGCATGACATCTGGTCCCGCACTGGAGCGTGCGGGCGATCTGGCGGCAATGCTATCGAACCTCATGGAAGGCGACGTGCTCTTCATCGACGAGATTCACCGCATCGCTCGGCCCGCCGAAGAAATGCTATACATGGCAATGGAGGATTTCCGCATTGACGTCATCGTCGGCAAGGGCCCAGGCGCGACATCGATCCCGTTGGATATCCCGCCATTTACTCTCGTGGGTGCCACCACGCGCGCCGGCATGCTCACTGGGCCGCTGCGCGACCGCTTCGGGTTCACTGCGCAAATGGAGTTCTACGACGTAGAGGACTTGACTCGAGTGATTACACGCGCGGCATCGATCCTCGGGGTGGACATTGACGGCGACGCAGCGGTGGAGATCGGCTCGCGTTCGCGCGGCACTCCCCGTATTGCCAACCGTCTTTTGCGCCGCGTGCGCGACTGGGCTGAGGTCAACGGCGATGGCCGCGTCACGGTCGAGGCGGCCCAACAAGCTCTTGAGGTTTTCGACGTCGATGAGCTAGGACTCGATCGCCTTGACCGGGCCGTGCTGGAGACTTTGATCAAGTCCCATGGGGGTGGCCCGGTGGGCGTGTCCACGTTGGCGATTGCGGTCGGGGAGGAGCCGTCGACAGTTGAAGAGGTCTGCGAACCGTACCTTGTTCGCGCTGGGTTAATGGCGCGCACAGGACGTGGGCGTGTGGCTACTGCCTCGGCCTGGCACCACCTTGGAATGACACCGCCGCCGGAAGCGCCGGGACAGCTCCATTTGTACTGACTGAGCTATGCCACAATGAGGAGCCATGGATTTAATTCTTCTGCTTCTTGTTTTCGCCCTGTTCGCGCTGCCCATGATTGTGATGACGCGGGTGAACCGCAAACGCATCGCTGAGGCCAAACAACTGCAGGCGTCTGCGAAGCCGGGCGATCGCATCCTCACTGTCTCCGGTTTCTACGGAGAGATTGTCGGCGGCACCGAGCAAACTGTGGAAGTGGAACTCGCCCCGGGCGCTGTCGTGACCATGGACCGCGCCGGTGTGATGAAGATTATCGACGATGAAACAGTGCAGCCGGGCGCTGAGAATGCCGGTAGTGCTGACGGTTTTAGTGCTGACGATGGTGAGCACCCCGAGGGCTACGTGGACCCGGAGCAGGATCCGCGCCCGTAGCACCCGGCCGGAACCGGCTTATTCAAATCCGGGTCCATGCCGTACGATCACCTTTTGAAGATTTTTCCCCGCCATGCCCCGGGGCCGACCATGGCTTGCGGAGCACGGCGGGGTTGACGCAGCAGGTTATGAGGAGAGCACGTACGTGACTTCGAAGACTTCCAAGAAACGATCCTCCCGCGAGGGGGGATCGAAACGGGCGTGGCCGGCACGTGCGCTGGCGCTGTTCGCGCTCATTGTCGTGGCTACCTACGCCCTAGTGTTCTTCACTGGGGATAGGACGGCTTCTCCGAAGCTGGGTATCGACCTGCAGGGAGGTACCCGTGTCACACTGGTGCCTCAGGGCGAGCAACCCACGCAGGAGCAGCTCGATCAGGCCCGCACCATTTTGGAGAACCGCGTCAACGGTATGGGCGTGTCCGACGCATCTGTTGTCGTCGACGGCAACACCTTGGTGATCACGGTCGCTGGTGAGGACACCTCCGAAGTACGCAACATCGGCCAAACCTCCCAGCTGCTGTTCCGTCCGGTCGGCCAGCAAAGCCCGATGATCGATCAGGAAGCGTTCCCGGACGTTTTCGGTGAGATGGCCAACCGCTGGGTCGAATACCGCGTACTCACCCCGGAGGAGGCGGAGACTACCGTCAAGCAGTTCGCTGACGGCATGAACCAGCAGATCGAGGCCATGAAGAGGGCTCAAGAAGAGCAGGGCGAAGAGGTCCCGGAAGGGATGGAACTGCCAGAGCCGATCGAGGCCCCGGAGATCACCGCTCAGCCGAAGCCGGAACCGGACAACACCCTCGAGGCGTCTGACTTCCGCCAGGAGACTACGGAGATGCTTCGCGAGGACCGTCAGTCTGATGACCCGACGAAGCTGCAGGCCGCCACCATCCTCATGCAGGCTCTGTGCACGCCGAAGGGCGAAGATGGCACTGTCCCGGCCGATCCGCTGGCGGGTACCGACGATCCGACCAAGCCCCTGGTGGCCTGCGATTCCAGCGGCGGCCAACCGATGCTGCTCGAGGCCGTGCCGCTGCTGCAGGGCGTGGAGGATCCCGAGGGGCCGCGCCTGACCGGTAGCGAGATTGACACCAACCGTCCGATCACGGGCGGGTTCAACCCGCAGACGGGCCAGATGGAGATTAACTTCGCTTTCAAGCAGGACGGCGAGTTCAACGGTTCCTCCACCTGGGCTGAGCTGACTGGTGCCATGGTGGGCCAACAGGTCGCCATCACGCTGGACTCGCAGGTCATCTCCGCACCGCAGATTCAGTCGCCCACTCCGGTCGGTTCCGCGACCTCCATCACCGGGCAGTTCACCGAGGAGGAAGCTGAAACACTGGCGAACAACCTGCGCTACGGTGCATTGCCGCTGTCGTTTGCCGGTGAGAACGGCGAACCGGGTGGAACTGCAATGACGGTTCCGCCGTCACTGGGTGTCGCCTCCCTCAACGCAGGCATCATCGCAGGTCTCGTCGGCCTGTTGCTCGTGGCCGCCTACGTTTTCTACTACTACCGACTGTTCGGTGTGATCTCACTGTTCACCCTATTCGCCGCTGGCGCCTTGGTGTACGGCGCCCTCGTGCTGCTGGGACGCTGGATCGGCTACACGCTCGACCTGTCGGGTGTGGCCGGTTTGGTCATCGGTATCGGTACCACCGCCGACTCCTTCGTGGTCCTCTACGAACGCATTAAGGATGAGGTCCGCCGCGGGAGAACCTTGCGCTCTGCAACCCTCAATGGTTGGGATCGTGCAAAGGACACCATTGTCACCGGTAACATCGTCACGCTCATTGGTGCCGTGGTGATTTACATCCTCGCTGTCGGTGAGGTCAAGGGATTCGCCTTCACCATGGGTCTGACCACGATCTTCGACCTGTTGGTGACCTTCCTGGTCACTGCACCGCTAATGATTCTCGCGTCCCGCAACCCGTTCTGGGCCAAGCCGTCCGTCAACGGTATGGGCAAGGCGTTCGAGGCAGCGAAATCCAAGAATGCTAACCCGAGGAAGTCCGTGCGCCGGGCAAAGCAGCCGGCGCTCGTCGGCGCTGGTGCTCCGGTTACCGCAGGGGTCAACGAGGACCTGGAAGACAGCGATCTCAAGATCGTCGAAACATCCCAGGACACGACCGGAGTCCCGGTCAGCGACTCTGATCCCAGTACCGCACCGGACTCCATCCGCACCGATGCTACGCGCGGCAGCACGCGCTTCACCGCCGGCAACGAAGAGGAGAAGTAACCATGACTACCTCCGTCAACGCTCACGACAACGGAGCTACTACCTCCGACTCTGCTGCCACGGCGGCAAAGACCACGCAGACGAAGCAGACCACGGCCACCAAGGGTGTGGAGCGCCTGTATGAGGGCTCTGGTGCGATCGACTTCGTCGGCCGTTCGAAGCTGTGGTACCTGATCACCGTCGCGCTGCTGGTCATTTCGATCGCGGCCATGCTCATTCGCGGCTTCAACCTGGGCATCGACTTCGAGGGCGGCACCAAGATGACGATGCCGGCCGGCGATCTTGTGGCTGAGGAAGTGGAGGAGACCTTCGTCGATGCCACGGGTGTCACCCCGGAGCTGACCCAGATCGTCGGTGCCGGTGACGCGCGCTCGCTGGAAATCAACTCGGAGCACCTTACTCAGGAGCAGATCGACGCTGCCCGCCTGGCCATCTACGAGCAGCACCAGCCGAAGGATGCTGCCGGCGAAGCGACCCCCGACGCCATCGGCGACTCGACTGTCTCCGAATCCTGGGGTTCCACGATCACCCAGCGCATGATCCTGTCGATGGTGATCTTCCTCATCGCCGCCGCCGCGTACGTGGCCATCCGTCTGCAGCGCAATATGGCGATCGCGGCCATGCTCGCCCTGCTTATCGACGGCATCATCATCATGGGCATCTACTCGCTCTTCGGCCTGGAAGTCACCCCGGCGATGATCATCGGTCTGCTGACCGTGCTGACCTTCTCGATCTACGACACCGTCATTGTCTTTGACAAGGTCAAGGAGAACACGGCAGGCGTCTTGGACTCGCGCAGGTCGACGTATGCGGAGGAAGCGAACCTGGCAGTCAATCAGACTGTCATGCGTTCTATCTCCACCTCTGTCATCTCGGCGCTGCCGATCATCGCCCTGATGGTTGTCGCCGTGTGGATGCTCGGTGTGGGCACCCTGCAAGACTTGGCGCTCATTCAGCTCATCGGCGTTGTGGAGGGCATTTTCTCCTCCCTGTTCCTGGCTACTCCGCTGCTGGTCAGCCTGACCAACATGCAGAGCAAGTACAAGCAGCACAACCAGGCTGTGGCTGACTACCGTGCCGGCAAGAACGGTGCGGAAGACGGCGACGCTGACGACGCTGATGTTGCTGGTGGAAAGTCCAAGCGCACGGTGACCTCTCCGGTGACGTCGGCTTCCTACAATGAGGTCGAGACGGATGCGGCACGCACAACCACCACGACGTGGAGGCCGAGCCAGCGCTAGTGTGCTGGTTTGTAGCCTAAGCTCAAACGCTATCGAGACAATGTCCGGAAGGAAGGGGAACTACCCGTGAGGTGGAACCGTGGAAAGCAGGTCGCGGCTATACTTGCCGTGTCAGCGATGGTGTTGAGCGGGTGCAGTGAATCTGAGAAGGACTCCTCCGGCGCTGATGCTCTTGACTCCTTCGGCTACCAGCTGTCGGACCCGCTGGTGACCACCAATGCCGGGTCAAACGTCGGTGATTCCCTGAAGATGCAGCGCTTGTCTGGCCGCGTGTTTCCCGGAGTCTTCGTTCCCGGGCCGTCCGGTCAACGCATCCCGAACACCGACCTGATGGAAACGCAGGTTCTCCCCGGCCCGCAGCGCCAAGTCGTGTACACCCTGTCCGATCAGGCTGTGTTCTCAGACGGTGAGCCGGTGACGTGCGACGACTACACCCTTGCGTACACGGCTGGTGCCAACCCGCAGATTTTCTCCTCCCACATGCCGCAGATGCAGCAGGTGGAAAGTGTTGAGTGCAAGCCGGGCTCGAAAGAATTCACGGTCGTGTTCGAGGAAGGCAAGGGTGGACGCTGGCGCGAACTCTTTGGCGCCGGAACGGTGCTGCCGGCGCACGCGATCGCGCGCAAGCTGGGGATGAGCAAAGCCGAACTGACTACCGCGCTGCAAGACATGAATGACGACGTCCTCGCAAGGACGGCGGATGTGTGGCGCTACGGCTTCACCATGGCTGGGTTCGATCCAGAGCTGCAGGTGTCCTTCGGCCCGTACTCGATTGAGAGCGTGGGCGAGGGCGGTGAGGTCACCTTAGTCCCCAACGAGAACTACTACGGGGACGCACCGGAGATGGACCGCATCGTTGTCTGGCCGCCGTCGAAGGATTCGACAGAGTTGCAGAACGTCGGCGCTCTCATGGTCGCTGACCTCAATGACCACAACCCGGAGTGGTTCCACGCTGAGCCGCTGCCCGATGAGGGGGCGCACGCCGACGACGCGGTGGCCGGTGACAACCCCAACGACACTGAGCCAGCAAACGAGGATCAGTCCGTGGAGGACAGTGACGCTCCGGAAAGCCACCAGGAGCTGCAGACCGTGATCGGGGAGATGACGGACACGCTCGTGTTCGCCGACGCAGGCCCGTGGGCGACCAAGGAGAACCGTCAGGCGTTGTCGAAGTGCATTGATAATAGGGCGGTGGCGGAAGCGTCGTCACGCGTTGCCGGGATTGAAGTTCCCGTCTCGCCGGTGCACGTGCTCAACCACAACGATCCTTTGGCGCGCCGCCTGGGCGACATTGCGAACCGGCACATAGAGCAGAACATCGAGGAAGCGCAATCTGCATCGGGCCTCGAGCTGCGCGTGGGGTACGCGACGCCGAGCCCGCGCATGCAAGCCATGGTGGAAGAGATGCGGAAAGCGTGTGAACCCGCCGGCATCACTGTCACCGACGTGACGGGCCCCGGGAAAACCCGCGCCGACCTGATGAAGCTTGAGCCGGCATGGAATGACCGCGCTGAGTCCGAGCCGATTGACGCGTTCCTTGGTGCCGTCGACCCGATGAGCGAGTATGACACCTCCAATGCTCGCTCCGAAGAGCTGAGCGGCCTGCGCTCGGAAGAGGAGCGCCTCTGGGACGAGGTCCCGTCGATTCCGCTGTCGGCGCAGCCGCGGACGTTCATTGTGAACAAGAACATCCAGAACGTCGTGGTCTACACTGGCCCTGTCGGGATTGGCTGGAACATGGACCGCTGGCTGGTCCCCGGTTCGGAATCCTGAACCCCCGCCTAGCCGTATTGAGCCCGCGCAAAACACGTAAGGACGCTGTCGCACCGTGAATACCCCTGCCAACAACCCTGAAGAAGCCCTCGCTAACGAGCACGGCAGTAAGCCGAAGTACGGCAGCGCGCGCGAGGCGCTGGCTGACAAGATGCGCTACGTGCAGGACTTTCCCGAAGAGGGAGTGTTGTTCGAGGATTTGACGCCGGTGCTCGCAGACGGCGACGCGCTGCACATCGTCATTGAAGAGATGGCCCAGGCGTCCCAGAACCTCGGTGCCGACATGATTGGCGGTCTGGACGCCCGCGGCTTCCTGCTCGGCTCCGCAGTCGCCTATGAGATGGGGTTGGGCATCTTGGCGATCCGCAAGAAGGGGAAGCTGCCCCCGCCTGTGATCAGCGAAGAGTACTCGCTCGAGTACGGCGAAGCAGCGCTGGAGATTCCGGCGGAGGGCATGAATGTCGAGGGCAAGCGCATTGTGCTTGTCGACGATGTTTTGGCCACTGGTGGCACCCTCGTCGCCGCCCGCCACTTGATTGAGCGTGCTGGCGGCACCGTCGCCGGATGCGTGGTCGTGCTCGAGGTGTCCGGTTTGGGCGGACGTGAGCGCTTGGGCGATGTTCCGCTCGTGGTCATTAACAGCGGTGAGCCGGAGGCAGCCTAGAATGTCCGTATGACGTCGACCGACAAGCCCCAACGCCGATCGGGCGCGTCCATGCGCAGTGTTTCCGCCCGCCTCGCGCGGTCGCTGACCGGTGGACGCCCGAAGACGAACCCGGTGTTGGAGCCGCTGTTCGCGATTCACAAGAAGTACCACCCGAAGGCCGACGCCGAGGTTCTCACCCGCGCTTACGACACTGCAGAACGCCTGCATGAAGGCGTGTCGCGCAAATCCGGTGACCCGTATATCACCCACCCGCTTGCAGTGGCCACGATCTGCGCGGAGATCGGTATGGACACCACCACCGTTGTCGCCGCTCTGCTGCACGACACGGTGGAGGACACCGACTACTCGCTCGCGGATCTCACGGAAGACTTCGGGCCTGAGGTCGCGCGGCTTGTCGACGGTGTGACCAAGCTCGACAAAGTCGCCTTCGGCTCCGCCGCTGAGGCCGAGACAGTCCGCAAGATGGTCGTGGCCATGGCGCATGACCCGCGCGTGCTGGTGATCAAGGTGGCCGACCGCCTGCACAACATGCGGACGATGCGCTTCCTGCCGCCGGAGAAGCAGCAGAAGAAGGCCCGCGAAACCTTGGAAGTCATCGCGCCGCTGGCGCATCGCCTGGGAATGGCAACGGTCAAGTGGGAGCTAGAGGACCTGGCTTTCGCCATCTTGTACCCGAAGAAGTACGAGGAGATCGTACGCCTTGTCGCCGAGCGCGCCCCCTCGCGCGACCGGGCCCTGAAGGAGATCACCGCGGAGATTCAGACCGAGCTGAAATCCAACGGTGTCAGGGCCGACGTCATGGGCCGTCCGAAGCACTACTGGTCGATTTACCAGAAGATGGTGGTGCGCGGCCGCGACTTCAACGAGATCTTCGACCTGGTGGGCATCCGGATCTTGGTGGACAACGTCAGCGACTGCTATGCGGCGATCGGCGTGGTCCACTCCATGTACTCGGCGATGCCGGGACGGTTCAAGGACTACATCTCCAACCCGCGCTTTGGCGTGTACCAGTCGCTGCACACCACGGTGATGAACGATTCGGGCCGTCCCCTGGAGATCCAGGTGCGCACGCACGAGATGCACTATAACGCCGAGTTCGGCGTGGCCGCGCACTGGCGCTACAAAGAGACGAAGGGCTCGCACAAGGGCGACCAGGCCGAGCTGGACCAGATGACCTGGATGCGCCAGTTGCTCGACTGGCAAAAGGAAGCGGCCGACCCGAACGAGTTCCTCGATTCGCTGCGCTATGACCTGACGTCCGCCCAGATCTTTTGCTTCACTCCGAAGGGTGACGTGATCAACCTGCCATCGGGTTCTACTCCGGTGGACTTCGCCTACGCCGTCCATACGGAGGTCGGCCACCGCTGCATCGGGGCGAAGGTCAACGGCAAACTGGTCGCGCTCGAGTCGACACTGAAGTCAGGCGACCGCGTGGAGGTGTTCACCTCTAAGGACCCCAACGCCGGACCGTCGCGTGACTGGCAGGACTTCGTCGTCTCGCCGCGTGCGCGCAACAAGATCCGCCAGTGGTTTGCCAAGGAGCGCCGCGAGGTGCACCTGGAAGCCGGGCGTGACGCGCTCGCCGCTGAGGTGCAGCGCGGCGGCCTGCCGATGCACCGCTTGTTCACGACCGACTCCATGAACAAGGTGGCCGCTCAGCTGCACCACGACGGCATTGATTCGCTTTACGCGGCGATCGGTGCTGGCCAAGTTTCCGCCAAGCATGTGGTGGGCATGCTCGTTGAAATGTTCGGCGACGAGGATGACGCCGTCGATGCGCTCACCGCGCGCACCCCGATGTCAGAAATGACCAAGGCACCCAGCAGCTCCGACGGGCCCGGCATTCTGGTGCAGGGATCCCCGGATGTCATGGCGAAGCTTGCACGTTGCTGTCAGCCAGTGCCGGGGGACGAGATCTTCGGTTTTGTCACCCGCGGCGGGGGAGTCTCGGTGCACCGCTCCGATTGCACGAACGCCGACAAGCTTCGAGCGGAAGAAGCACGGCTTATCGACGTCGCCTGGGACCGCGGATCCCGCCACGGCGGAGTCTCCCTGGCCACGATGCAGTTGGAGGCGCTGGACAAGCAGGGCTTGCTCGCTGAGCTCACCCGTGTACTCAACGACCAGAAGCTGCCTGTCGTCGCGTTCAACCATCGCTGCGACGACGACCACATCGCCACCGTGCGGTTCACCTTCCAGGTCTCAGACACCAAACAACTGGGCACCCTGATGAACCAGGTGCGCAACATCGAGGGCGTTTTCGACGTCTACCGCGTCACCGCCTAAAGCGCCCCCACCGCAATGAAAAAGACCGCCGGGAAATCCCGGCGGCCGGATGGCCTCATACTAGGCGCCGATCAAGGGTGATGCCCTAGAACTTGATGTCGAAGTTCTTGTCGAGGAACGTGATCAGAGCGCCGACGGCGGTAAGGAGTGCGGTGAACACACCAATCCAAGCAGAGATCTTCTTCGGGTCCCAGTTGCCGTCCTTATCGGAGGAACCCGCCTTAATCTTTTCGCCAACCTCCCCGAGGGAGGAGCTTTCCTTTTCTTCGCCGTTGTCGTCCTTGGTGGAGGAACCGGGCTTAAAGCTGCTGGTGTTGTTGTCGGCAGGCTCCTCAGCGAAAGCCGGAACGGTCATGCCGGAGATAGAAACGGTTGCTGCGGTTGCAGCGGCGAGGAGGCCCTTGCGGATCTTCATGTGAATGCCTTTCAGAAGAAGCTCGTTATGTCGATGGCTACCTTACATATCGGGTATCAGACGGGCAAGGTGGTTCACAGGGAATTCACCACATTTGGACGGATACTGCCCTGGAAGAGTGCGAATCTGTGTTTGACCTCGAAAGTTGCTGGTAGGGCGGTCCATTGTTTGTCCGGCCAGAGAAAAACCAGCTGACGTGGCGATTACCTATGCGCTTGAGGGAATGGTGGATGTTCGCTGTGGGGGAACTGGGAGCGTCGTAAAGCTAAAAGCAAAAGGAAATCCCCCGCCACTGTGATGAAGATCACTGAGCGGGGGAGAGGGTTGGGCGGGTGCTATCCGACCGTTGCGGAGGTGATCCGGACTTCCTCAGCCGGGGCACCGTCGCCCGGGCTCATCATGCCCATCGCCTCTTCTTCATTCTCCGGCTCCTTCACGCCCTTCTCGGCGATCTTGTCCAGAGTCGCCAGGCCTTCCTCGCTGATGGTGCCGAAGTAGGTGTACGCCGGCGGGAGCGGAGAATCCTGGTAGTTGAGGAAGAACTGGGAACCATTCGAGCCCGGTCCGGAGTTGGCCATGGCGATGGTGCCGCGCTCGTAAAGGGAGGTCATGTTCTCGTTCTCGGCTGGGTCATCGACCGGGTACTCATCGGCGAACTTGAAGCCCGGGCCACCGGAACCGGTGCCGGACGGATCACCGCACTGCAGGACGTGAATGCCTTCAGTGGTGATGCGGTGGCAGATGGTGTCGTCGTAGTAGCCCTCTTTCGCCAGGTACTCGATCGCGTTGACCGTGCACGGGGAGACGGAACGGTCCAGCGTCATGCCGATCGGGCCGGCAGACGTGTCCAGGGTGATGTCCACCGTGCCCTGGGTGGAGACGTTCTCCTGCTCCGGCAGGCCCTTGAAGAACTCGTCCGCGCCGTCCTCTTCGTAGGTGCAAGAGACTGTCTCTTCCAACGGCTCGGAGCGTTGGCGGGACAGGGCCACCGGGTCCATCTCCTGCTGCTCCTCGGTCTGCTCCTGTTCCTGCTCCTCGGCCGAGATCTCTTCGTCATCACTGCCCCAGGTTGCGGCCAAGTAGATGCCGCCACCGACAAGCGCAATCACCAGCAGCGACAGGGCCGCAATAGTCCAGGGGCGCTGCTGCTCCTTGCGGTCGCGCGCCTTGATCTCGCGGTCGAGCTCTTTCAGAGCATCCTTACCGCGCTGTGCATTGTTGGTCACGTGAACTCCCTTTAAGTAATGGGCCTAGGTGGTCGAATGCATAAAAAGACTAGTCGGTGGGTGCTTCGCGGGGGTGCGATGGGTCGCGAGTCGAGTGTTCAGCGATCGTGGCGGGATTGCGCGCCCTTATTTACTGTGGGGCGCATGGCTAACGTCACATTCCGCAACGAACCGACCACGACCTCCGGCGAATTGCCCGCAGTGGGCTCCGCAATCCCGTCCTTCGAACTCGTCGGCGGGGACATGGGCACTGTCCGCGACTCCGACTTCGCTGGCAAGAAACTAGTGCTCAACATCTTCCCGTCCCTGGATACTGGCGTGTGCGCTCAGTCCGTGCGCACGTTCAACAAGGTGGCCGCTGATGTCGACGACACCGTGGTGCTGTGCATCTCCAAGGACCTGCCTTTTGCGCAGCAGCGTTTCTGCGCGGCTGAGGGGATCGACAACGTTGTTGCCGCCTCCGCATTCCGCTCCACCTTCGGCGTGGACTACGGCGTGGTCATGCAGGGTTCGCCCATCGAGGGGCTGCTCGCGCGCTCCGTCGTGGTAACCGATGCGGACCACAACGTCGTGCACACCGAACTCGTTGGCGAGATCGCGAACGAGCCCGACTACGACGCAGCCAAGGAAGCGCTGGGCAAGTAATGCAGCTTTCTGGTTTCACTGCTGGGCCATTTCAGACCAATACCTACGTCGTCGTCAGCAAGGCGAATGGTTCGGACCGACCGGCGGCGTTTGTTGTGGATCCCGGGCTCGGCACCGTCGATAAGGTGCGCGAACTTTTGGGGCAGTTCGGTGCACAGCTTGAGTGCGTTGTGCTCACCCACGGTCACATTGATCACACCCGTGAGTGTGCTGAGTTCGACGTGCCCGTCTACATTCACCCCGACGATGAGGTCATGCTCGACCCGAAGTGGGGCGCACCCGGCCAGTTCGCGCAGCTTTTCCGCACCGATGACATGAAGATGCCGGGGGATCTGCGCCATCTTGAGGCTGGCTCCACGATGACGTTCGCTGGGATCGACTTCCGGATCGTTCACGCGCCCGGTCACTCACCGGGGTCGACGATCCTGGTCAACGACGAGGAGAACGTTGCATTGACTGGAGACGTTCTCTTCGCCGGGACGATCGGCCGCACAGATCTACCACTCGGCGACCCGGCTGCAATGAATGGGTCTCTGGCGGGGCCCGTGTGGGACCTCAACGACTCGCTCACCCTTCTGCCCGGCCACGGCGCAGCCACCACAATGGACAAGGAACGTCGGACGAACCCGTTTCTCATCGAGGCACGCTCCGCGCGCTAAGATCGGCCGACGTGAGCAACACTGGCCAGCCCGAAAAGACCGAGAAGTTTCAGCCGCTGAGCGCCCCGAAGGGCGTGCCGGATTACGTCCCGCCGACGTCCGCCACGTTCCATGCGGTCCGCTCCGAGTTCGTCCGCCAGGCGCAGCTGGCTGGTTACCAGCACATCGAGTTGCCGATTTTCGAGGACACCACGCTCTTCGCGCGCGGCGTCGGCGAGTCCACCGATGTGGTCTCGAAGGAGATGTACACCTTCGCCGACCGCGGTGACCGCTCTGTCACACTGCGCCCGGAGGGCACAGCTGGCGTCATGCGCGCTGTCATCGAGCACAATCTCGACCGCGGCCAGCTGCCGGTCAAGCTCAACTACTACGGCCCGTTCTTCCGCTACGAGCGCCCGCAGGCCGGCCGCTACCGCCAGCTCCAGCAGGTCGGTGTGGAAGCGATCGGTGTTGACGATCCGCTTCTCGACGTCGAAGTGATCGCCCTGGCAGACCGTTGCTACCGTGCCGTGGGCCTGACCGGTTACCGCCTCGAGCTGACCAGCCTGGGGGATAGCACCTGCCGCCCGGCTTACCGCCAGAAGCTGCAGGACTTCCTCTTGGATCTGCCGCTGGATGAGGAAACCCGTCACCGCGCCCAGATCAACCCCTTGCGTGTCCTGGACGACAAGCGCCCCGAGGTCCAGGAGATGACCGCGGACGCGCCGCTCATGCTCGACCACTTGAGCGACGAGTGTCGCGCGCACTTCGAGACGGTCACCGGCTCGCTCGACGACCTCGGCATTGCTTACACGATCAACCCGCGCATGGTCCGCGGCCTGGACTACTACACCAAGACGTGCTTCGAGTTCGTTCACGACGGCCTGGGCGCACAGTCCGGCATCGGCGGCGGCGGGCGTTACGACGGCCTGATGGCCCAAATCGGCGGCCAAGACCTTTCTGGCATTGGCTTCGGCCTCGGCGTCGATCGCACTGTGCTCGCCCTTGAAGCTGAAGGCGTGCAGATCGAGGGCGTTGACCAGCGCGTCGTCGCATACGGCGTGGGCATTGGCGAGCAGGCTCAAAAACGCATGGCATTGCTTATCGACGAACTCCGCCACAACGGCATCTCCGCCGACATGTCCTACGGTGGACGCGGTCTCAAGGGAGCCATGAAGGGTGCAGACCGTTCCGGAGCAGGAGCTGCCCTGGTCCTGGGCGAGCGCGAACTCGAAGCCGGTGAGATCACTGTCAAGAACCTCGAGGACCAAACTCAGAAGACCGTTGCCCTCGACGTTCACGAGATCATCGACGCGATCTTCATCCCCGACGATGCCAATGAACCTGGTGAGGTTTAGCCTTTCATCAACTGCGTTCACCTTGGCGTCTGTTCGGTATCATTCGAACTCTTCGAATGCCTTACGCGCACTGAGAATCGTGCTGTGGGCAACAGCGTAGTTGCCAGCTCCGCCGATCACGGCACCGAATCCAAAAGGAAGTACTTTGCCCAGTTGAATGACTCCGCGCTGGCTGAACTTGGTGACAAAATAGGGACCCAGTTTCTTATTGATGCTTCGCACCGTCTGCATGGGAATCTGCTGAACCGCCTTCTTGCCCAAATGCTGCCCAGTGGTTTCTGCTGCGCGGGTAGCCACTCCTGTAGCGCTGCCCCCTAACAAAACGGTCATGACTAGAACCCTCTGACGCTCTATGTCTTCTAGATCGAGGTCATAAAGCCTCGCGAGAGCAAGAATGTACCTCGCTGCACTCGTGATGAACCATGCCATATCCCCAGTTGCGGCCGCTAACCCTACGAACGTGCCTACTCCAGGTGCTGCGCTACTAGCTCCGGTGGCGACACCAGTGACAGTCACACTTTGCCGAAAATCGCGTTCCAGCTGGTTTGCAAGTTCTTTTGTACTCGCTGTTGGACGCTTCGTTCGCAAAGCTTCGACGCGCCGCGCGCTCAGGCTGGCTCCCTTAACGAGAGCCTCGTCCAGAGCTTTCATTAGGGGGTGAGTCCGGGCGTGTTCAACCTCTTTCGACGATTTGTCATGATCATCTTTCTGCGGATCGAATCCGGTAGCGTCTTGTAAGCCCATTGCCAGCCTCCATTGGTGTCATATGCTTGTCGGTTGGCAGGGGCCAGACCTGACTACTTTCGCTGTAAAGCTTAACCGTAGATTTCGAACCGTCGACGCAAAATTAATGACAACGTGGATTCCGCCCATTTGAACCAAGAGTCAGTGGAGTAGTTCAGCAAGCATCCACGGACCCGGCGACTTCGCATATGGCGTTGGGGTGTCCAGGACAGCAGATGGATGATCGCGTGCGTGAATGCGGGGGTAGTGGGGGTGAGTAAGCCCATAGCTGCAGAATGCCTTGGAAGTGAATCGCCGATGTTAAGGTCAACCTAAGGTTTGATGAAAACTAAACCGATGGGTTCGCCGGCTAACAGAGGAGAAGCATATGGCAACGGTGATCTACGACAAGGCCACGAGGATTTATCCGAAGGCGGTCAAACCAAGCGTCGATAAGCTCGATCTTGAAATTGCGGACGGTGAGTTTCTTGTTCTCGTTGGGCCGTCTGGCTCCGGAAAATCCACCGCGCTGCGCATGCTAGCGGGCTTGGAGGAGACGAACGAGGGGCGCATTCTGATCGGCGACCGCGATGTCACGAACGAGTCGCCAAAAGACCGCGACATCGCCATGGTCTTCCAGAACTACGCCCTGTACCCGCACATGACCGTGCGCGAGAACATGGGTTTTGCCCTGAAGATCGCGGGCATGGATAAGGGCGATATCGATCGACGCGTCGAGGAAGCCGCGAAAACGCTCGACCTGACTGAGTACCTCGACCGCAAACCGAAGGCGCTGTCCGGTGGTCAGCGTCAGCGTGTGGCCATGGGGCGCGCCATCGTACGCGAGCCGCAGGTCTTCCTCATGGATGAGCCACTGTCCAACTTGGATGCGAAGCTGCGTGTGCAGACCCGTACCCAGATTGCCAGCCTCCAGCGCCGCATGGGTGTGACCACCATTTACGTCACTCACGACCAGACCGAGGCCTTGACCATGGGCGACCGGATCGCTGTGCTCAACTTCGGTGTGCTGCAGCAGGTGGGCACCCCGCGCGAGCTGTACGAGGAGCCCGTCAACGTCTTCGTCGCCGGCTTCATCGGTTCCCCGGCGATGAACCTGTCCACGTTCAATGTTGAAGGCAATGTGGCGCGACTCGGCGATGCATCCATCCCGCTCGCATCTGAGCACGTTCAGGCTCTCACGCCGGAGGACAACAACCAGATCATCATCGGGTTCCGCCCGGAGGCTCTGACCGTTGTTTCGGAGACCACTGAGCACACTGTGCCCGTTGAGGTCGATTTCATCGAGGAACTCGGCTCCGATTCCTTCATCTACGGTCACCTGGTCGGCGGCGAGTGGCGCGAAGAGGGCGTGGACGATTCCGCGGCAGGCCAGATTGTGGTGCGCGTGGCACCGATGTCCGGGATCAAAGACGGTGACATCATCCACGTCACCGTCAATGAGGGCGGCTTGCACGTGTTCTCCAAGGCCACCGGGAAAAGGATCTAGAACAAGCCGCGCTTTCCGCGCGGGGTGAAGTGACCATGTCAGAGAAAATGAGCATTCAGTCGCCGGCCTATGCTAAGGTGCTGCTTCGTCTGCCATGGTCCACCCCGCTGGAGAACTGGCCTTCTGAGCTGCTCGCTGCGCACCCGCGGGGCATCTCGCGGCATACGGTTCGACTGATTTCTGCCGGGGGAGCGGCTCTGGCCATCAAAGAGATCGGCGAGTCGGTGGCGTACCACGAGTACCGCACGCTCAAAAAGCTCCGTACCCTCGACATTCCGTGTGTGACCCCGGTCGCTGTCGTGGCTAACCGCACCAGCGCGTCAGGGGAAGAGCAACTCACACCGTGCCTGGTCACAGAGCACCTGGAATTCTCGTTGCCGTACCGCGACGTGTTCAGCCGGGCACTAGGCCCAGAGACGGTGAGCAAGCTGATTCGCGCACTCGCGGTGCTGCTCGTTCGCCTTCACCTGCTGAACTTCTATTGGGGCGACGTGTCGTTGTCGAACACCTTGTTCCGCCGCGACGCAGACGAGTTCTCCGCGTACCTGGTTGACGCTGAGACTGGTGAGTTTCACGAGCCGCTCTCGCGCGGCCGCAGGCTTTACGACGTCGAGCTCGCCCGGGTCAACATCATCGGCGAACTCATGGACCTTCAAGCAGGTGGATACATCGACGCCGCTGTGGATGTCATCGCCCTCGGCAATGCCGTCGACGCGATCTACCACGAACTGTGGGGCCTCATGACGGAGGAGCTGGTTGTCGAAGGTGACGCGTTCGCTCAGATTGCTGAGCACGTGGAGAAGATTCACGCCCTCGGCTTCGACATCGGTGAGACCGAGATCAGCCATGAGAGTAGGACCGGTGCTGACAACGAGACCGTCGATGTCTACCGTGTGAGCATCGAGCCGGCAGTGTTCTCCACTGGTTTCCATCGCCGCAAGCTCAAACAACTCACTGGGTTGGACGTCCAGGACAGGCAAGCGCAGCGGTTGCTGGGTGAGATGGAGGTCTACCGGGCGCTCCACCACGACGGTGCACTGTCCCAAGAGGAAGTCGCGCTCGACTGGTTGGTGAACCGGTACGATCCGATCGTCGCGCTCACGCCGCCCGCATTGCGCGCGAAGCTTGAGCCCGTCCAAGTCTTCCACGAAATTCTGGACCACCGCTGGTTCGTCTCCGAAAACGAGTCGCGCTACGTTCCCCTCGACGAAGCAGCCCAATCCTACTTCCGCACCATCCTGCCCGCCCGGCCCGATGAGGCGCGCATTTACACTGCTGAAACCCAAGATCTTGAAACGACGATCGATGATGAGTGAGGTACATTCCATGCAATCGACCACCCGCGTACTGGCGGCTGTTGCTGCCGTCGGGTTGAGCGCGTCGCTGCTCACTGCCTGCGGGCAAAACAACGGCCCGAACGTGTATTACCTGAACTTCAAACCGGAGCAGGCCGAGGCATTCGAGAAGATCGCCGAGGAATACACCGCAGAGACCGGAGTGCCGGTCAAAGTAGTCACCGCTGCCTCCGGTTCCTACATGCAGACGCTCAAGGCCGAGATGGCCAAGTCCAACGCGCCGACGCTGTTCCAGATCAACGGCCAAGAAGGCTACGGCATCTGGAAGGATTATCTGGCTGACATGTCCGACTTCGAGATTGCCACGTCGCTGCAGGATGACGCGCAGCCCATCACTGATCCGGACGGCAAGATCGTGGGCGTTCCCTTCGCGATGGAGGGCTTCGGCATTCTCTACAACGAAGAGATCATGGAAGCCTACTTCGCGCTTCCTGATGCGAAGGTCACCTCGATGGAGGAGCTCAATTCCTTCGACGACTTGAAGGTCGTGGCGGAAGACATGCAGGCGCGCAAAGACGAGCTGGGCATCGAGGGCGTGTTCGCGGCGACCTCGCTCGGAGCCGGCGAAGAGTGGCGGTGGACGAACCACCTCATGAACGGCCCGCTGCACTACGAGATTGAAGACCGCGGTGTCCAAGACTTCTCTGATCTGCGGGAGCTTGAGTTCACCTACGGCGAGAATTACCACAACCTGCTCGACTTGTACTTGGAAAACTCCACCGTCAACCCCAGCTTGGCGCCTGCCCGCGCGGTGTCCGATGCGATGGCGGAATTCGCCACTGGCAAGGCCGCGATGGTCCAGAACGGCAACTGGGCCTGGGGCCAGATTTCCGGGGAGGGCGGCAACACCGTCAAAGAGGACAAGATCAAGTTCATGCCCATGTACATGGGGCTGCCGAACGAGGAAGAAGTCGGACTCAACGTGGGCACTGAGAACTTCCTGTCAGTCAACAACAAGGCCAGCGAAGAAGACCAGCAGGCCACGCAAGACTTCCTTGACTGGCTCTTCCTGTCCGAACGCGGCAAGGAGCTCGTCATCAACGAGTTGGGCTTCATCGCCCCGTTTGAGAACTACGGCATCGACGACGTTCCAGAAGATCCGCTTGCACGCCAAGTGCAGGAAGCGCTTAACGACGACTCCGTCGAGGCCCTCCCGTGGGACTTCCAGTACTCACCGAACCAGCAGTTCCGCGACCTGTACGGCCAGAACCTTGCGCAGTACGCCAACGGAAACATGTCGTGGGAGGACCTCGTGCGCAAGCTCAAAGAGGACTGGACGTACGAGATGGACAACCAGATCGCCTTGATGGATTAGGCGGACCGGGAGCAACCAAGGGACCACACCATGCAAGAGACACTGAAGAAATATTTCCCCATCTTCGTGCTGCCGACACTGATCGCATTCGGCATCGCGTTCTTCGTGCCGTTCCTCGTCGGTACGGCGCTATCATTCACTGACTTCACCACTATTACCGATGCCACCTGGGTCGGCCTGGACAACTATGCGCGCGTTTTCTCCGAGCGTGAAGGGTTCGTTTCAGCGCTGCTCTTCACCATCCTGGTGGCGGTGGTGTCCATCATCACCGTCAACGTCATCGCCTTCGCAATCGCGTGGACGCTGACGCGGAAACTGCGCGGCACCAACTTCTTCCGCACGGTGTTCTTCATGCCGAACCTGATCGGCGGCATCGTGCTCGGTTACACCTGGCAGTCGATGATCAACGCTGTGCTGGCGAACTACGAGACCACGATCGCCGCAGACTGGCGCTTCGGATACGCCGGCCTGATCATGCTGATGAACTGGCAGCTCATCGGGTACATGATGATCATCTACATCGCCGGGCTCCAGAACGTCCCGCCGGAACTCATCGAGGCCGCTGAGATCGACGGTGTGTCCAAATGGGAAGAGCTGCGTCACGTGACCATTCCGCTGATGATGCCGTCAATCACCATCTGCTTGTTCCTGACGCTGTCGAACACGTTCAAGGTCTACGACCAGAACTTGGCGCTTACCGACGGCGCACCCGGAGGCGAGACCGAAATGGTCGCCCTCAACATTGTCAAGACCATGTTCAACCGCGTGGGCGCCGAAGGCGTGGGGCAGGCGAAGGCAGTCATCTTCGTCGTCGTAGTCGTCGCCATCGCAATGTTCCAGCTGCGCGCCACCCGCAGCCGGGAAGTGGAGGCTTAAATCATGACTACCAGCATCAACGCAACCGATAAAGCTGTCGAAGGAGAGACTGAAGCAGCCGGGATGAAGACGCCGTCGAAAAGCAACAAACGCGCCGCTGCCGACGAATCCACAGTGTCCGGCGGTGCGAAGGTCCTCATTTATGCAGTGCTGATCTTCCTGACCGTTGTGTTCCTCGGGCCGATCTTCTTCATCCTGTTGAACTCGTTCAAAGACCGTTTCGCCATTTCCACCAACCCGTTCGCGCTGCCGGTGGGTGAGCTGTGGGCTGGGCTGACCAACTACGTCACTGGTGTGCAGGGCGAAGGGTTTGGATGGGCGATCGTGTGGTCGTTCGTGATCACGATTAGCTCTGTCGTGGTGATCGTGTTCTTCTCCGCGATGACCGCCTACTACATCACCCGTGTGAAGACGTGGTGGACCAACGGCCTGTACTACGCCTTCGTGTTCTCGATGGTCATCCCGTTCCAGATGGTCATGTTCCCGACTGTCGTCATCGCCGACCGGCTCGGCTTGGCCAACCCGCTGGGCATGGTCGTGCTCTACCTCGGCTTCGGTGCCGGATTGTCCGTGTTCATGTTCTCCGGATTCGTGAAGTCCATTCCGCTCGAGATTGAGGAGGCCGCCTACATCGATGGGTGCTCGCCGCTGGCGACGTTCTTCCGCGTTGTCCTTCCGATGCTCAAGCCCACGGCCATCACCGTGGCCATCCTCAACGCCATGTGGATCTGGAACGACTACCTCCTGCCGTACCTGGTCATCGGCCTGTCCACCCCGTACCGCACCATCCCGGTTGTCATCCAGCAGTTCATCGGATCCCAGGGCGACCGCGACCTCGGTGCGATGATGGCCATGCTGGTGCTGGCCATCACCCCGATCATCATCTTCTACGTCGCCGCACAGAAGCACATCATCGAAGGCGTCGCCGCAGGTGCTGTGAAGGGCTAGCTGCGAGAGCACATGCAGATCTTCCACCCCGACTCGAAGTTCATGGCGGCGTTCACGCTGCTCGCGGACATCGTGATCCTCAACATGCTGTTGGTGGTCACATCCTTACCGGTGGTGACCGGGGGTGCCGCGTGGCGCGCCGCGAACGCCGTGGTCGGGGACATGGTGCAGGGGCGGGGATCCCGTTATGGGCTCATGTTCATCCGGCACCTCACCGTGCGGTGGAAGAGCGTATCCCTCTACTGGATCCTGCTGCTTCTGGCGGGTGCGCTGCTGGTTTACCAGCAATTCGTGGTGTTCCAAGCTGGTATCGACGGTGCTGCACTCACCGTCATTCAAGGGCTTGCTCTCTCCGGGGCGATCATGATCGCCGGCATCACGGTGTGGTTCTTTGCCCTCGCCTCATTGCCTGCGGAGGAGGACCGGGATGGTTTCGTGGAACTGGCTACAGCTGCGATTCAGAACACGTTCCGGTTCCTCGGCCGCACAGTCATCGCTGTCCTTGTCGTGGCAGGAGCAGCGCTTGTCGCGATCAAACTGCCGGTTGCCCTATCAGTGCCACTGGCGTTCTTCTTCATTCCCGCCGTTGCGCTGTACCTCGTGCGACTCGTGCTGGCGCGCCCGCTCGGGCAGGAGCTCGCTGATTAAACCCGGGGGCCGGGGTGGCGGGCGCGAGCGCGTTCGGGGAGCCGCATTTTCGTGCCGTCCACGCGTCAAGTAACTCCTGTCCCACAAGTAACGACTGAACTGGGCGTTTACGGAGCCAATTTCAACGGCACGAAACTCACAAAACCTTTATATGTTCACGGCGGGGCGGGATGAACCGAGAGCGTTCGTTCCGGGGGCTGCGGTGAGGGGCCGGGGGCTAAGCGGCGTCGAAAAGCGCGGGCAAATTGGAGGCAGTAACCACGCACAGCGGCTGCTGGTTCGGGTTCCCGTGCTCGGTGATGATGACCAAGCGGGGGAGTGTGCGCTCGTTGCCGGGCGAGGTGAGCGCGTGAATGACCTCGACTGCAGTGGCAGTGCGCGGCATGAAGATCGCGTGGTCTTTGGGCTCATTGTGGGAGAGGATCTCTCCGACGGGCTTGGCGCTAATGGTGTCGTCTTCAGCCAGGTCCTCAGCGAGCCAGCGAGCGATGGTGTTTGTGGTGAGGACACCAATGCACTGGCGGTCGTCGTAAACGGGGAACTGGGAGATACCGGTGTCACGGATGACGCGCAGGGGCTCGTGAATGTCGTCATCGGGTGAGAACGTGATCACGTCCTGGTGGCCGAGGACGTCGATGGCCAGCGGGGGATCGAGAAGCTGGTCGCGGATCCGCTCGATCTCCGCGACCGTCTCCGCCAGCGGCTCGGCGATGGGGCGGAAGTCCTGCCACTCACCATGGCTAATGGCGTTGCGGAGGCTGGCGAACTCTTTCAGGTCGTTGGCCTGGGCGGGGGTGACAATGTTCTTCTTCTCCGCCTTGGAGACCATCCAGTTGAAGCTGTCCGACTTCTTCGCGTCCAAAGCGGTGCGGAGAAAGCTCTCAATGTCGTTGAAGGCGGCCATGAAGGGGACGGCACGGTTGGTGGGTTCGCTCATAACTACTCAGTGAAAGGGGTCTACTTGTAGGCGCCGCGGTTTAGGGTGTCGCACTGGGACATGGAGCCGGAGTTGTAGCCGGCGAGGAAGAGCTGCTGGCGCTGCTCGGATGAACCGTGGGTCCACGCGTCAGGGTTGACCTCGCGGCCCGACTGCTCCTGGATGTGGTCGTCGCCGATCGCGCGGGCGGTCTGGACTGCTTGCTTGACCTGCTCTTCAGTGATCGGTTCCAGCATGGCGTCCTCGCCCTTGTCGGCGCGGGATGCCCACACACCGGCGTAGCAGTCGGCTTGCAGCTCAATGGCGACCGCAGCAGAGTCTTCGCCTGGGTTGTTGTAGTCACTCAGGCCCAGGGTGCCTTCGAGGTTCTGAAGGTGGTGGCCCCACTCGTGGGCGACGACGTACATCTGTGACAGAGAGCCGTCAGAACCGCCCATGCGCTCGAGCTGGTTGTAAAAGCTCACGTCAATATAGATCGTCTTGTCCCGCGGGCAGTAGAACGGGCCGGTGTCAGCGCTGGCGAAACCGCAGCCGGTCTGTACGTCGCCTTCAAACATGCGCATGTTCGGCATCGAGTAGTCGATGCCCGCCTGCTCCGGCAGGACCCCGCCCCAAATGTTGTTCAAAGAATCTGCGGTGGCAGCAGCGCGGCACTCCGGAATCTCGTTGACGGCACCTTCGCGCTGGCACTGGGCCAGATCGAAGCCGTCGCCACCCTGCTCGCTGTGCTGGCCCTGGCCTTGCGGGGCGGGCGATGTACCGCCGCCACCGCCCCCGCCGCCCAGCAAGAGGAACAAAGCGACGAGGACCAGGGTGCCCAGACCTCCGCCGCCAACCATGATGGGCATACCGCCACCGCCGCGGCGGCCGCTGCCGCCGGAGGTGCTTACACCTTGACCCGTCGGGGTCACACCGCTCTTGAACGTCATACGTGAATTGTGCCACAGCATCGCGCCACTGCTGCCGTGAACTGCCACAGCACCGGGTCATAGTCGACGCGAACCGTGGAGAACAGCCGTTCGTGGGAGTGGTCGGGCCATTGGGTAGACTCGCGGGAGTTAAACGCAATCGTTCAAGCTCGAAACGTGGAAGGACGTGGAGTACACCGTGCTGCGCACTCACCTTGCGGGAGATCTCCGTAAAGACATGGACGGCCAGACCGTCACCCTCACCGGCTGGGTTGGTCGTCGCCGTGACCACGGCGGCGTGATCTTCATTGATTTGCGTGACCGTTCCGGTTACGCGCAGGTGGTCTTCCGTGAGTCTGATGTCGCTGAGGCCGCTCACGACCTGCGCAGCGAGTTCTGTGTCAAGGTCACCGGTGTGGTGGAACCGCGTCCGGAGGGCTCTGCAAACCCGAACCTGGCCTCTGGGGAGATCGAGGTCAACGCCACCGAGCTTGAGGTGCTGTCCAAGTCTGCGGCCTTGCCGTTCCAGGTCGAAGACTTCTCTTCCGGCGAGGTCGGCGAGGAAACCCGCCTGCGCTACCGCTACCTGGATCTGCGCCGTGAGCGCCAGGCCGAAGCCCTGCGTTTGCGCTCGAAGGCCAACAAGGCTGCCCGCGACGTGCTGAGCAAGCACGAGTTCGTGGAAATCGAAACCCCGACGCTGACGCGTTCCACCCCGGAAGGTGCCCGTGACTTCCTCGTCCCGGCCCGTCTGCGCCCGGGTTCCTGGTACGCGCTGCCGCAGTCGCCGCAGCTGTTCAAGCAGCTGCTCATGGTGGCCGGCATGGAGCGCTACTTCCAAATCGCGCGCTGCTACCGCGACGAGGACTTCCGCGCCGACCGCCAGCCGGAATTCACCCAGCTGGATATTGAGGCCAGCTTTGTCGACCAGGACGACATTATTGAGCTCGCCGAGGAAATCGTGGTGGAGCTGTGGAAGCTCATCGGCTACGAGATCCCCACACCGATTCCGCGCATGACCTACAAGGAAGCGATGGAGAAGTACGGCTCCGACAAGCCGGACCTGCGCTTCGACATCGAGCTGGTGGAGTGCACCGACTTCTTCAAGGACACCACCTTCCGCGTCTTCCAGAACGAGTACGTCGGCGCCGTCGTCATGGAGGGCGGTGCCTCCCAGCCGCGCCGCCAGCTCGACGCTTGGCAGGAATGGGCAAAGCAACGCGGCGCCAAGGGCCTGGCGTACATCCTCATCGGGGAGGACGGCGAGCTGTCTGGTCCCGTGGCAAAGAACATCACCGACGCTGAGCGCGAAGGCATTGCCGCGCACGTGGGCGCGAAGCCGGGCGACTGCATCTTCTTCGCCGCCGGCGACACGAAATCTTCGCGTGCGCTTCTCGGTGCCGCACGCGGTGAGATCGCCAACAAGCTCGGGCTTATCGACGATGACGCGTGGGCCTTCACCTGGGTCGTCGACGCCCCGATGTTCGAGCCCGCAGCGGACGCCACGGCATCCGGCGACGTCGCATTGGGCAACTCCCAGTGGACGGCCGTGCACCACGCCTTCACCTCGCCGAAGCCGGAGTACCTGGACAGCTTTGACAAGGAGCCGGGTGAGGCTCTGGCCTACGCCTACGACATTGTCTGCAACGGTAACGAGATCGGCGGCGGCTCGATCCGTATCCACAACCAGGATGTGCAAAAGCGCGTCTTCGACGTCATGGGCATTGGTGATGAGGAAGCGCAGGAGAAGTTCGGCTTCCTGCTCGACGCTTTCTCCTTCGGAGCCCCGCCCCACGGCGGCATCGCCTTCGGCTGGGACCGCATTGTCTCCCTGCTGGGCGGCTTCGACTCCATCCGCGACGTCATCGCTTTCCCGAAGTCCGGCGGCGGCGTCGACCCGCTGACGGACGCTCCGGGACCGATTCCGGCTGCACAGCGCAAGGAGACCGGAGTTGACTTCAAGCCGGAGAAGAAGCCGAATGAGGCTGCTGCGGGCGCGGACAACGAGGTGAAACTCGGCGACGAAGCGTCCCTCAATGAAGCAGGCACGCCCGGCCAGTAGCGAGGGCACACGCCATGTTGGACCAGCAGCAGATCATTGCCGTCGCCGAAGCGGTGCTCACGCAGCGTTACGGCGGGCAACAGCACCTGACTGAACCGGAGGAACTCTCTGGCGCCAGTGGCACGGTGGTGCTGCGACTGCGTGTGGCCAACAACCCCTTCCTGTCGTACCGCTCCGTCGTGGTCAAGTACTCGCCACAGACCGATGATCCGATCGATGACGCTGCTTTTCTGCGGGAAGTGGTGGCGTACCAGTTCACAACGTCGTTAAGCGAAGAAGCGCGTCCGGGGCCCGTGATGCTGGGCTACGACCTTGAGCAGCACGCGATCATTCTCACCGACTCTGGCGACGGCGACACGCTGGCTACCTTGCTGGAAAACTCGGACGAAGAGCAGCGCATTCGGCTGTTGCGCAACCTTGGCACGTCGCTGGGCAAGATGCACGCTGGCACGGCAGGCGCGGAGCTGAGCTTCAACACTCTGCTGGCCCGGATGGTACGCGCGAGGGACGGTGCCCGAGAGATTCAGGCGATGCGCGAATCGATGCTGGAAAACCGCATCCTCGACGGCTTGGAGATCGTCCGCCGCGCTGGGATTGATGTGCCCGCGGACGTCGCCGACATTGCCGGCACGGTGCAGGTGCACATGCTGCACGGCGAATCGCGCGCGTTCACGCCGTTCGATCTCTCGCCGGACAACATCATTTTCGCCGACCGCACCCAGTTCCTCGACTATGAGTGGGCCGGGTTCCGTGACGTCATCTTCGACGTAGCTGGTGTCATCGCGGGCTTCCCGCAGTACATTTCCGCCCGCCCGATCAGCGAGGCGGAGACGAAGGTGTTCCTGGAGGCGTGGATTGCCGAGGTCGCCGGCGTGTGGCCGGCCTTGCAGAACACTGAAACACTGCACTCCCGCATTACAGCTGCGCTGGTTGGCTGGGCGTTCTTCAGTGTCTCGCTGCTGTACCTGGACGGCGAAGAGCCGCGCGGAACGACGCGTTACGGCGGCGGCTGGATCATGGCGGACAACGGCAACTACGAGCTCGTCCAGGATCCCGAGGCGCTGGAAGAAGACGTGGAGCGTGGCGCGAGTGTGTTGCGTTCCCCAGCCCACACCGACTTCACCGCGGTGGAGAAAGCGATCCGCCGCGACATCGGCGATGCTTTCTCTGCGTTGGCGTGGTACGCCGCAGCCGGCGACACACCGCGCAACGCCGTCATCGCTGATTTCGCCTCTCACGTCGCGGAGCGGTTGAAGTGACGCAGGGAGGGCTGTTCTCCGACCTCTCTGACGCCGCGGCGTCCGCAGGGGAGCGCGGCACTGCGTTCTTCGAGGCTGGGGCGTCTGCGCCGCTGGCAGCACGCATGCGCCCGCGCACGCTCGATGAGCTCGTCGGACAGGACCACTTGCTCGGTGAAGGCCGCCCGCTGCGCCGTCTCGTCGAGGGATCGGGTGAAGCGTCCGTGATTCTCTACGGACCGCCCGGCACGGGCAAGACTACGATCGCCTCCCTCATCGCGGCGGCGATGGGGCAGAACTTTGTCGGTTTGTCGGCGCTGTCGTCGGGTGTCAAGCAGGTGCGCGAGGTGCTGGACGGCGCTCGGCGCAATCTCGCCCGCGGCCAGCGCACAGTACTGTTCATTGACGAGGTCCACCGTTTCTCCAAAACACAGCAGGACGCGCTGTTGGCCGCGGTGGAAAACCGCACGGTGCTGCTTGTCGCGGCGACCACGGAGAACCCCTCATTCAGTGTGGTGGCGCCATTGCTATCGCGGTCGCTGTTGCTGCGGCTTGAGTCGCTTTCCGACGCTGATATTGCCTCCGTCGTCGACCGCGCCGTGTCCTCGGAACGAGGCCTGAATGGCTCGGTGACCTTAGAACCGGAGGCGCGGGAGCAGCTGGTGACGCTCGCCGGCGGTGACGCCCGCCGCGCGCTGACGTACCTTGAGGCGGCCGCAGAAGGGGCCGATGGGACGATCACCGCTGATGTGGTTTCCCGCAGCGTCGACCGCGCTGTGGTGCGCTACGACCGTGATGGCGATCAGCATTACGACGTCATCTCAGCCTTCATCAAGTCCATCCGTGGTTCCGATGTCGATGCGGCCTTGCACTACCTCGCCCGGATGATTGAGGCAGGGGAGGACCCGCGGTTCATTGCCCGCCGGCTGGTCATTCACGCCTCCGAGGACATTGGCATGGCCGACCCGTCCGCGCTGCAAGCAGCCACCGCTGCGGCCGAGGCGGTGCAGTTCATCGGCATGCCGGAGGGCCGGCTCCCGCTGGCGCAGGCCACGATTCATCTCGCGACAGCGCCGAAGTCGCCGTCGGTCATCAAAGCGATTGACGCCGCGCTTGCTGACGTCCGCGCTGGCAAATCCGGGACCGTCCCACCCCACCTGCGCGACGGCCATTATGAGGGGGCTAAAAAGATCGGGAACGCGGTGGGGTATGTGTATCCGCACGACGATCCACGCGGTGTGGTCAAGCAGCGCTACATTCCAGAGGGGCTGGATGAAGCGCGCTACTACGAGCCCACCGGGCACGGCGCCGAAAAGCGCATCCAGGACTACGCCGAGCGACTGCGAGGAATGGTCCGCGGGTAAAGTAGCTGGACGAGAAAAGTCCAACGACCCGCAAAGGACACGTCTGTGCAGACCCACGAAATCAGGGACCGCTTCACCCAGCACTTCGTCGACGCCGGCCACATCCCGGTGCCCAGTGCCTCGCTGATCCTCGACGACCCCACCCTGCTGTTCGTCAACGCAGGCATGGTGCCGTTCAAGCCGTACTTCCTCGGCCAGCAGACCCCGCCGTTCGACAGCGGCACGGCCACGTCCATCCAGAAATGCGTGCGCACTCTGGACATTGAGGAAGTGGGCATCACCACCCGCCACAACACGTTTTTCCAGATGGCGGGCAACTTCTCCTTCGGTCAGTACTTCAAAGAGGGAGCGATTGAGCTGGCGTGGTCGCTGCTGACCAATAGCCAGGCCGACGGTGGCTTCGGCCTGGACCCCGAGCGCCTGTGGGTGACGGTGTACACCGAGGACGATGAGGCTGCTGAGATCTGGGAGAACAAGATCGGCGTGCCGGCAGAGCGCATTCAGCGGATGGGCATGGAGGACAACTTCTGGTCCATGGGCGTGCCTGGCCCGTGCGGCCCGAGCTCCGAGATCTACTACGACCGCGGGCCCGAGCACGGCAAGGAAGGCGGTCCGATCGCTGACGACAACCGCTACATGGAGATCTGGAACCTGGTCTTCATGGAGTCCATCCGCGGCGAGGGCGACAAGAAGGGCGGCTTCGAGATTCTCGGTGAGCTGCCGAACAAGAACATCGATACCGGCCTGGGCATTGAGCGTCTCGCCTGCATCCTGCAGGGTGTGGACAACGTCTACGAGACTGACTTGCTGCACCCGGTCATTGAGGCGACGGAGAAGCTCACGGGCACCACGTACGGTGCGGGGGGTAAAGAAGGGGAGCTTTCCGACGTCCGCTTCCGCGTCATCGCCGATCATTCCCGCACCGCAATGATGATCATCCTTGACGGTGTCACGCCGTCGAACGAGGGGCGCGGCTACATCTTGCGCCGCTTGTTGCGCCGCATTGTCCGCTCGGCGCGCCTGCTCGGTGCGCAGGGCACCACCATCGAGACGTTCATGAACACGATCATGGACACGATGGCCCCGTCTTTCCCGGAGATTGAGCAGAACCGCGAGCGCATCCTGCGCGTGGCCGTCAACGAGGAAAAGGCCTTCCTGAAGACGCTGGAGTCCGGTACCCACCGTTTCGACGAAGCCGCGGCGACCGTCAAGGGTTCCGGCCAAACCGTTTTGCCGGGTGGGCAAGCGTTTGAGCTGCACGATACCTACGGCTTCCCGATTGACCTCACCCTTGAGATGGCCGCCGAAGCTGGCCTCGAGGTGGACATGGCTGCGTTCGATGCTGCGATGAAGGAGCAGCGCGACCGCGCCAAGGCTGATAGCAAGGCTAAGAAGACGGGAAATATCGACGAGTCGCTGTACCGCGAATGGGTCGACGCGCACCCCACCGAGTTCGTTGGCTTCGACACTCTTGACCATGACTCGAAGGTCATCGGGCTGGTCCGCGGCGGTGAGAAGGTCGGTGAGGTCGGCCAGGGTGATGAGGTCGAGGTCATCCTGGACATCACCCCGATGTATGCCGAGGGCGGCGGCCAGCTGGCTGACCGCGGCCGCATTGTCGTGGGCGACACCGTCCTGTCCGTGCACGACGTGCAGAAGGTGGGCAACAAGAAGCTCTGGGTCCACAAGGCGACCGTGGAAAACGGCGGGCTCGACCTGGGTCAAACAGTGCGCACGGAGGTGAACCCGACGTGGCGCCACGGCGCCCGTCAGGCGCACACCGCCACCCACCTCATCCACGCCGCGCTGCGCCAGGTGCTCGGCCCGACCGCTGTCCAGGCTGGGTCGATGAATAAGCCGGGCTACCTGCGCTTCGACTTCAACTACACCGATCAACTCACTCCGGCGCAGCTCGACGAGATCGCAGTCATTGCCAACCAGGCGGTGGACGCTGATTTCGCTGTCAACACGTTTGAGACATCGCTTGAGCGTGCGAAAGAGATGGGTGCGATGGCGCTGTTCGGTGAGAACTACGGTGATGAGGTCCGCGTCGTGGAGATCGGCGGCCCGTTCTCCATCGAGTTGTGCGGCGGCACCCACGTGGAGCACTCGTCCCAGATCGGCCCGGTGGCTGTGCTGGGCGAATCTTCCGTCGGTTCCGGTGCGCGCCGTATTGAGGCCTACTCGGGCATGGACTCTTTCGCCTACTTCTCCAAGGAAGCAGCGCTCGCTAGCGGCCTGGCAGAGGAGCTGAAGACCCCGACCGACCAGCTTCCAGAGCGCATCGCTCAGCTCACGGAGCGGCTGCGCGCAGCGGAGAAGGAGATCGAGAACCTGCGCAAGAAGGAACTGGCGAACCAGACCGGCGAACTGGTCAAGCAGGCAGAGACAATCGGGGATATCAAGTTCCTCACAGTGAAGCTTCCCGACGGTCTCACTGGCGGCGATATGCGCACCATGGCCACCGACCTGCGCGGCCGCTTGGGCAGCGATCCGGCTGTCATCGTGCTGGCATCTAGCACCGACGGCAAGGTGCCGTTCGCGGTGGCGGCCACGCAAGGTGCCGTCGATAAGGGCATCAAGGCTGGTCAGTATGTTGGCATGTTCGGTGGCTACGTCGGCGGCAAGGGCGGCGGAAAGCCGGACCTGGCGCAGGGGTCAGGTTCCGACGCCTCCGGAATCGAGGCTGGGTTCACGGCCCTGCGTGAAGAAATCGGAAAAGTATAAGCTAGGGTGCTGTTAGGTCACAGATCGATCACGACACTGACAACATAGGGAAGACACTGCGCTCTCCGTAGTTTCCATAGCAATATTGAGGTCCACGACATGAAGATCCAGCCGGATACCCCCGGGGTCGACGATCCCGGTCCGGGGCGCCGCATCGGCATTGATGTGGGCACTGTTCGGATCGGTGTGGCTTCTTCTGACCGGGATGGTCTGTTGGCCACCCCGGTGGAGACTGTGGAGCGCATGACCGGTTTCAAAGACCGCGATGGTGCGGACATTGACCGCTTACTCGACATCATTAGCGAATATGACGCTGTAGAGGTCGTCGTCGGATTGCCGCGCGATCTGAAGGGAAACGGTTCCGCAAGCGTCAAGCACGCCAAGGAGATCGCTTTCCGGATTGGTCGCCGCAACCCGGACGTTCCTGTCCGCTTCGCAGATGAGCGGCTCACCACCGTCGAGGCGACCAACGCGTTGCGCTCGTCTGGGGTGAACGCCCGCGACGGCCGTGCTGTGATTGATCAAGCAGCCGCTGTGGCTATTCTCCAATCGTGGCTCGATGGCCGCGCTAATCAGCTCAACCTCAAGGAGACGACAACGTGAGCTCGGCTAGGACTTCCCAAGGGCGCACCCGCGGCATCGCGGTTCTGGTGGCGTCGATTCTGCTCATCATCGGAGCGATCGTCTACATCGCCGTTGCACGCTCGATGTCTAACGGCGGCGACTTCCAAGGTGCCGGCAACGGTGTGGAGAAGGTCGTCGAGATCCCCGAGGGCACGACGCTAAGCCAAATGGGACCAGCGCTGCAAGAGGAGGGCGTGGTCCGCTCTGACCAGTCTTTCCAAGCTGCGGCAATGTCGACCCCGGACGCCGACAGCATCCAGCCCGGTTTCTACCGTCTGCAGGAGAAGATGAGTGCTGAGGCTGCTGTCGCAGCACTGCTCGACCCCGCCAACAAGATCGACTTGCTGAAGATCCCGGGTGGTTCGACGCTGATGGATGTCCGCGTTGTCGGTGGAGACACGCGCTTTGGTATTTACTCCAACATCTCCACAGTCACCTGCGGCCCAGACGGCGATGCCGAGGGCTGCGTGAGCGCTGAGCAGCTTCATGACGTCGCTGCAAACGCCGACCCTGCCTCCCTCGGCGTGCCTGAGTGGGCGATCCAGCCAGTCGAGGCACGCAAGGGCGACCCGAAGCGTCTCGAGGGCCTTATCGCTCCGGGCGAGTACATCGTCGACCCGAGCGCTGACGCCCAAACGATTCTCACTGATCTGGTCACCCGCTCGGCCGACAAGTACAACAGCACCGACATTGTCGGCCGTGCCCAGGCGATCGGCCTGAGCCCGTACGACCTGCTCGTCGCTGCCTCCCTCGTGGAGCGCGAGGCGCCGGCAGGGGAGTTCGACAAGGTTGCCCGTGTCATCCTCAACCGTCTCGACGAGCCGATGCGCCTCGAGTTCGACTCCACCGTCAACTACGACCTCGAGTCCGTGGAGCTGGCCACCGGCGACTCTGACCGCCAGAGGCAAACGCCGTGGAACACCTACGCTAAGGACGGTCTGCCGGAGACACCGATTGCCTCTCCGTCGGATGAAGCAATCCACGCGATGGAGCACCCGGCTGACGGCGAGTGGCTGTTCTTCGTCACGATCGACCACGACGGCACCACGATCTTCACCAACACCTTCGAGGAGCACCAAGCTGAAGTCCAGAAGGCCTACGACTCCGGCATCCTCGACTCCCAGCGCTAGACCATGAGCACTGCGATCACGGGCGGTAGCGAGGCCACGAGCAAGGCCGCCGTTTTGGGCAGCCCGATTGAGCATTCGCTCTCGCCGGTGCTTCACGGCGCGGGATACGACGCCGCGGAACTCACGGGCTGGTCTTACGAACGCATCGAGTGCACCGCTGAGCAACTGCCGGGCATCGTCGGGGGAGCAGACAGTTCCTACCGCGGATTCTCCGTGACCATGCCGGGCAAGTTCGCCGCACTCGAGTTCGCCGACGAGGCGACGGAGCGCGCGCGGGCGATCGGTTCCGCGAACACGCTCGTCCGCCTGGACGACGGTCGCTGGCGCGCCGACAACACTGACTGTGAGGGCATCGACGGAGCGCTCGACCAGCTCATCGGGCAGGCGCGCATCGGACACGCCATTGTCATCGGGGGTGGCGGGACCGCGCGGCCGGCGTTGTGGGCGTTGGCGCACCGCGGCGTCGATAAGCTCACCGTGCTCAACCGCACAAACCGCAGCGAAGAATTGCTGCCGCTGCTGCGGGAGACCGGTGCCAGCGCGGAGGCGGAGTTCCTGGACTTTGAGCGCGACCTCGAGCCGATTTCGCTCAGCGCAGACCTGAGTGTGTCTACGGTTCCGGCTCACGTGATCGAACCGCGGGTCAAAGAGCTCGGCCACGCACCGGTACTCGATGTCATCTACGACCCGTGGCCCACACCGTTGGCCACGGAGGCGGCGTCGAACGGCCACCTCACCGTCGGTGGACTGACGATGCTCGCCTGCCAGTCGTATTCGCAGTTCGAGCAGTTCACCGGCATCCCCGCCCCGCGCGCGGACATGCACGAAGCTCTCATGCGCCACGTCGGGTGGATCTCACCAACCGGGGTCAAACGTCTCGGCGGTTAGTTTCATGGTGGCGGGGGGAATTGTTGCGGGGGGCTGGTCAATTGCGCTCGCGCTTTACGACGTCTCACAGCGCCGCCTCCCAGACTTTCTCACCCTTCCAGCAGCCGCGCTGGCCTTGATCTTCTGCGTGTTCTACCCGCAAGGGTTGTGGGGGCTTGTGTGGCCGGCGCTGTACCTTCTCCTTGCCGTACGCGGCAGCTCTGACCGAAGCACTGATGCCGGCATCGGCGGCGGAGACATCAAGCTCGCGGTGCCCCTGGGGGTCGCCCTCGCCGGGGTGGGAGGTGCCCTCGCGGTGCTCGCCGCCATGCTGCTGGCAAGTGCGCTGACTATCGTGTTCTTGCTGATCAAGCGTCTGCCCGACACGGCGCACGGGCCGTCCATGCTGGCGGCCGCGTGGATAGTGGGGCTTGCATGCACGAGCACTTGGTCTTTATGAGACAATGCCTCCATGCTTCGTTGGACTACTGCAGGTGAATCCCACGGTCAGGCTCTGATCGCGATGATCGAGAATATGCCGGCCGGGGTGCCCGTCTCAAAAGAAGAGATCGGTTACCAGCTAGCCCGCCGCAGGCTCGGATACGGCCGCGGCGCACGCATGAAATTCGAGCAGGATGAACTGACCCTTCTCACCGGCATCATTCACGGCAAGACGATTGGCAGCCCGATCGCCGTCATGATTGGTAACACCGAGTGGCCAAAGTGGACGACGATCATGTCGGCCGAAGCACTCGACATGCAAGATCCGGAGATGCAGAAAGCCATGAACTCCGGCCGGGGCGCGGCGCTGACCCGCCCACGCCCGGGCCACGCGGACTTCTCCGGCATGGTCAAGTACGGTTTCGACGCGGTTCGGCCGGTGTTGGAGCGCTCGTCGGCACGCGAAACGGCCTCGCGCGTGGCAGCTGCCGCGATCGCGCGCTCGTTCTTGCGGGAGGTGCTTGGCGTCGAGGTTTTCTCGCACGTCATCTCCATTGGCCAGTCGCAGCCGTACGACGGCCCGCTGCCCAACTTCGACGACCTGGAGCGGATCGACGCTTCCCCCGTCCGCGCCGCGGGTGAGGCTGCCGAGGAGTCCATGATCGCGCAGATTGAAGCCGCGAAGAAGGACGGCGACACTCTTGGCGGCATCGTCGAGGTCATCGTCGACGGCCTCCCGATCGGCCTGGGCTCGCACGTCTCAGGCGATACTCGCCTGGACGCGCAGCTCGCAGCAGCGCTGATGAGCATTCAGGCGATCAAGGGCGTCGAGGTCGGAGACGGTTTTGAGGAAGCCCGCCGCCGCGGCTCGGAAGCGCACGACGAGATGGTGCGCGACGTGCAGGGCGTGCACCGCACGACGAACCGTGCCGGCGGCCTGGAAGGCGGCATGACCAATGGCGAGGCGCTGCGCGTGCGCGCCGCAATGAAGCCGATCTCCACGGTGCCGCGCGCACTGAAGACGCTCGACATGGTCTCCGGCGATGAAGCCACTGCGATCCACCAGCGTTCTGATGTGTGCGCGGTGCCCGCTGCGGGCGTTGTCGCAGAAGCCATGGTCGCGCTCGTGCTCGCCCGCGCCACGCTGGAGAAGTTCGGCGGTGACAGTGTCGAAGAAACCAAGCGCAATGTCGAGGCCTACAAGCAGTACGTCTCGGAACGTCTCGCCTTCGGGGACGGTGAGAACAACAATGACTGATCCGACCGCTGATTCCCAGCGCCCGGCAAAGTTCCCCGCCACCGCTGGCACACCCACGCCCGGAAACATGCCGATGAGCAACACCTCATCCGACCCGGCGGACATGAGCACGATGGATGAGCCCGTGGTGCATGCCTCTCCGCGCGTGGTCCTGGTCGGCCCGCCCGGAGCAGGCAAGTCGACAATTGGCCGGCGTCTGGCGCGCGCTATGAATCTGCCGCTGGTGGATTCTGATGAGCTCATTGCCAAAGGCGAAGGCAAGCCCACCGGCGAGGTGTTCTCAGACCTGGGGGAGGAGCGCTTCCGTGAAGTGGAAGCCGAGTACGTCGCGCGCTCTCTCGCCTCGGGCGGCGTGGTCAGCTTGGGCGGCGGTGCCGTGCTCACAGAGTCCACTCGCAGGTTGCTTGCAGCCCACAATGTGGTGTGGATCGACGTGTCTGTGGAGGAGGGCGTGCGGCGCACGGCCGGTAACGACTCCCGCCCGGTCCTCAAAGCAGACGACCCCGAGGCGCAGTACCGCGCTCTATTAGAAGCCCGCGAACCGTACTACCGCGAAGTAGCTATGCACCGCGTGCGCACCGACTCGCGCCCGCCGCAGCGCCTCGTGGCCGAAATCCTCGCGCTCATCGAATCGCGCTAACAACCCCCCCCGCTAGGAGCACCCCCATGGCTGTCATCGACGTCACCGGCCCCAACCCGTACCAGGTCCACATTGGCCGTGGGGTGAACGAGCAGATCGCCCAGCGTGCGCAGGAGACCGACGCACGACAGGTGATGATCGTGCACCAAACGCCGCTGGCGGATACAGCCGAACAGCTGCGCACCCTGATCGAGGCCGCAGGCCTGAACGTCACACTCGCACCGATCCCGGATGCGGAAGACGGCAAGACCCTGCGCGTCGCAGGGGAGCTGTGGGACACGCTCGGCGCGCAGAACTTCTCACGCCAGGACATTGTCATCGGCCTTGGTGGCGGGGCGACAACAGACCTCGCTGGCTTTGTCGCTGCGGCGTGGATGCGTGGCATCAAGGTCATTCAGGTGCCTACGACGCTGCTGGCCATGGTCGACGCTGCCGTGGGCGGCAAGACCGGTATTAACACCGACGCCGGTAAGAACTTAGTCGGCGCGTTCCACGAGCCGGACTCCGTGTACATCGACCTAGACCGCCTGGACACCCTCGCGCATGAGGAGTTCGTCGCCGGCTCCGCAGAGATCATCAAGACCGGTTTCATCGCCGACCCGGTCATCCTGGACATCTATGAAGAAGCGGCGCAGAGCCCGGAGGGCGACGTTCCGAAGGACCGCATCGCCGAGCTGATCGAGCGTTCCGTCGCCGTCAAGGCCCGCGTTGTCGGCGAAGACCTCAAGGAATCCCACCTGCGAGAGATCCTCAATTACGGCCACACGCTGGGCCACGCCGTCGAAAAGCGCGAAGATTACCGCTGGCGCCACGGCAACGCTGTCGCTGTCGGCATGATCTTCGTTGCAGCGCTGGCGCGCAACCGTGGGCTCATCGACCAGGAGGTCGTTGACCGCCACCGCAGGATCTGCGCATCGGTCGGTTTGCCCACCACGTACGATCAGGATGCCTTCGAGGAACTATATGAAGGCATGACGCACGACAAGAAGAACCGCGACGGCCGCATCCGCTTCGTCGTGCTCGAAGGTATTGGCGCCACGACGCGCCTAGAAGATGCGACCATGGAGGAGCTGCACGCAGCCTATAGTGAGTTGGCATGAAGGTACTCGTGCTCAACGGCCCCAATCTCAACCGTCTTGGCAAGCGGCAGCCCGAGATTTACGGCTCCATGACGCTCGCCGATATCGAGGAGCGACTGAAAACGCGCGCGGGCGATCGTGCCGAGATTTACTTCCGGCAGTCGAATCATGAGGGCGTGCTTATCGACGCGATTCATAACGCCGCCGACAACGACTGGCCCGTCATCATCAACCCGGGCGGGTACACCCACACGTCCGTGGCTCTGCGCGACGCGCTCGTGGAACTGCAGAACGGACCCGGCTTCATCGAGGTGCACATCTCGAATGTGCACGCGCGCGAGCCGTTTAGGCAGCATTCCTTCCTCTCGCCAATCGCGACCGGAGTCATCGCTGGCCTGGGGGCTGACGGTTACGAGCTGGCGTTGGAATACTTCCTGAGGAGGGCATGATGGGTTTTGCCGATTCCCGTTTCCTGACCCGCCGCCGCAAACTCTCGGCGGAACTGGCAGGTCAGCGCATTGACTCGTTCCTGCTGACGCACCCGATCAACGTGCGGTACTTCTCCGGCTTCACCGGCTCCAACGGTGCGCTGCTGGTGAACAAGGACCTCTCCGCCAAGATCGCCACCGATGGCCGTTACACCATGCAGATCGCGGCCGAAGTTCCGGACATTGAGGCAGAGATCGTCTCCACGCCGGCGGAAACTCTGATCGCCGGTGTGGCTGACGGCTGGCGCGTGGGCTTCGATGCCGCGCACATGAGCGTCGACGGGTTGAACCGCCTGCAGAAGGTCTGCCCGGAGGGCGTGACACTCGTCCCGGTCACCGGAGTCATCGAAGACATTCGCTTGATCAAAGACGGTTTTGAGATCCGACGATTGACGGAAGCCGCCGACATTGCGGTGGGCGCGCTCACGGCGCTTATCGACGCTGGCGAGCTTCGCGCCGGCCGCACCGAACGCGAGATCGCTGCCGACCTCGAATACCGCATGCGCCTCGGCGGGGCAGAACGGCCCAGCTTCGACACGATTGTCGCCTCCGGCCCGAACTCCGCCTTGCCGCACTACAGTGCCGGCGACCGGGTGCTCGAGGACGGCGACCTGGTCACTATCGATTTCGGCGCGCACTACCGCGGTTTCAATTCCGACATGACGCGCACGTTCTGCATCGGCCACGCCACAGACTTCGCCCGCGAAATTTATGGGGTCGTGCTTGACGCGCAGATGGCCGGGGTGAAGGCAGCGACGCCGGGGAGGGGACTGGCTGACGTCGATAAGCACTGCCGCGACATCATCACCGACGCCAGCTATGGCGACTATTTCGTGCACTCCACGGGCCACGGCATTGGCCTGGATGTCCACGAGGCACCCTACGCGCGAGCCAAGGGTACTGGCACTTTAGTGGAGAACATGACGCTCACGATCGAACCCGGCATTTACGTGCCGGATAGGGGCGGCGTGCGCATCGAAGACACCGTGGTGATCACCTCTGGCGCGCCGCGGATCATTACCGAGTTCCCCAAGGAACTCACAGTCATTTAGTATCTATCCTTGTTCGTGTAGCATGGGCATGTTTTGACGGCCCCCACAAGGAGGATTTCACGTGGCAACTACCGCCGACTTCAAGAACGGCCTTGTCCTCAACGTTGATGGCAAGCTCCAGCAGATCATCGAGTTCCAGCACGTCAAGCCGGGCAAGGGCCCTGCATTCGTGCGCACGAAGCTCAAGGATGTGGTCACGGGCAAGACCGTGGACAAGACCTGGAACGCCGGTGTCAAGGTGGAGACCGCGACTGTGGACCGCCGCGACATGACCTACCTGTACAACGACGGCCAGAACTACGTGGTCATGGATGACAAGACCTACGAGCAGTACGAGCTGCCCGAGGACAAGTTCGGCGACGCCGCCCGCTTCCTGCTGGAGAATATGCGCGTGCAGGTCTCTTTCCACGAGGGCGAGGCGCTGTTCGCCGAGCTGCCGATCTCCGTCGACCTAGCCGTCCAGCACACCGACCCGGGCCTGCAGGGCGACCGCTCCACCGGTGGCACGAAGCCGGCCACCCTGGAGACCGGTGCTGAAATTCAGGTTCCGCTGTTCCTGGAGACCGGCAACGTGGTCAAAGTGGACACCCGCACTGGCGAGTACCTCTCCCGCGTGAACAACTAAGATGCCTGACTACAAACGTCACGGTGCCCGTTACCGTGCGCGCCGCCGCGCAGTGGACATCCTCTTCGAGGCAGAGACCCGCGACGTCGACCCTGTGGCGATCGTGGAGGACCGCGCCGCTCTGGCCGGCGATCCAGCGAACGCCGTCGCGCCTGTGGCTGACTACACCCGCGAGATCATCGCGGGTGCGGCCGCCGCCTTGGACGAGATCGACAACGCGATCGAGCGCTTCCTGTCCGACAACTGGGAGCTCAACCGGATCCCCGCCGTCGACCGCGCCATCCTGCGCGTGGCTACCTGGGAGATTCTCTACAACGACGAGGTCGAGCCGCCGATTTCCATTGCTAACGCCATGGAAATGTCCACCGAGTACGCCGGCGATAACGCATCACCGTACATCCACGCCGTGCTCGACGACATCATCCAGGCACACGCGTCCAATGCGCCCGAGATCGCCCAGGAAACAGACGAGTTCGGGCAGTTCACCGACACCGCTGAAGCCGCGGCAGTCACAGAGAACACGGGCTTGGCTGCGACGTCGCTTATCGACGCTAATGCTGCGGAGCCAGCTGTGCCTTCCGAGGCGGAAGAGCCTTCCACCCCCGCCGAGACATCGAAGGAGCAGCAGCCTACCTATGGCCAAAGTAACGATTGAGGAGGCAGAGTCCCTCCGCGTCGGATCTGACTTCGAGATTGCCTCGGTCGATCCGGCATCCACGCCGGGGCTTTCCGACGGCAACGTCGACGGCGCCTACTCCGACTTCGACGAAGAAATCGCCGAACTGCAGGAGTGCCTGTACGCCAACGGCCGCGCCGGTAACGAGAATGCCGGCTCGGTCTTGCTCGTCCTCCAGGGCATGGACACATCCGGTAAGGGCGGCATTGTCCGCAACGTCGTCGGCGACGTGATGGACCCGCAGGGTGTGCACATCAAGGCCTTCGGTAAGCCGACGGAAGAAGAGCGCAAACACGATTTCTTGTGGCGCATCCGCCCACACCTGCCGGAGCCGGGCATGGTGTCTGTCTTTGATCGTTCCCACTACGAAGACGTCTTGGTCCAGCGCGTGAAGAACATGGCCTCGCCTGAAGAGATCGAACGGCGATACGAGGCAATCGTCGACTTTGAGAACGAAGCCGCTGCGAACGGCACCAAGATCATCAAGGTCATGCCGCACATCTCCCAGGACTTTCAGAAGGAGAACCTGCGTAAGCGTCTCGAGCGCGAGGACAAGCACTGGAAGTACAACCCTGGCGACATCGACGACCGTCAGCTGTGGGACGAGTACCAGAAGGCCTACGAGATCGCGATGACGCGTACCTCCACCGACGTCGCACCGTGGTACTGCATCCCGTCCGACGACAAGGATTACTGCCGCACCGTAGTCAAAACTCTGCTGGCACGCGCATTGCGCGAGCTCGACTTGTCCTGGCCGGAACCGGACTTCGATATCGAGACCGAACTCACGCGCCTCGAGGAGTCTTAGAGCCCGCGTCACCGGGGCGTGATTTGCCGGGCGATGTCAGGAACGCGCTCGGAATCCGGGTGGTCATCGAGCAGCCGGAGGTAGTCGCGTAGTTCACGCTCATTGTCAGCGGTCCGGCACTCCAGGTGCGCGTTCCAGAACCGGACGAGCGTCTCCGCGGCGATGTCCACGGCGTCGGGCAGGTGCACGATCGGGTGCAGATACTCCTCGACAAGAGAAAACACCCAGTCCATCGGCGCATGCGCGGGAAGAACATCGACGACGTACTGAATGAACTGGTGATACTCGGAGGCGTTGTCGCTCTTCCACTCGTACGCGAGCGCCGTCCAGCAACTGGGTGGACACGCGGACAGCTCGTCCATCGCGCTGTCGGCGTCAAGCGCATAGAAAGCACCCATGACCTCGAAGAAGTCAACATCGTGCAGCGCCATGTGTCTTCAGGGGGGGGCTACAGCGCTAAAAACTGCGCGTGGTGGTCACGGACGTGGGGGTGGAGGTCGGTGGCGACTCATCAACGGTCGCGAAGAGCACACCGAAGCCAATCACGAACGCTAATCCGCCATTACGGCCGTCGTGGGGTGGCTGGTTCCACTGATTCGACATGCTGCACTCCTCCCGCGATCAGGTTCAGCGTACATGACCGCCGCTCAGTGCTACTGCTCGAGTTCAGAATCTCCGCTGCTGCGCTCGGTTTCGGCTTGTTCCACTTCGGCCTGCGCCGCTTCGATCTGCTCGGAGAGGACAACCATCGCGTTGTGCGCGCTGACCACCTTGTCTACCGCGTCTGTGACAGTTGCGCGCAGTTGCGGATCGTTCATGCCCGCTGCGCAATGCACTTCGGACTCGGTGCGCACGATGAGATTCTCGGAGCGGTTGCCGACAATCGCACGCGCGCCCACCAACGTCGAATTGACCTCGTTGGCAGCCAGGTACAGCGTCGCTTCCGGCGTGTCGGCGGGGGTATCGGTGGCGGAGTCAGCCCGGGCGATGAAGACGGAGTCCAGCAGCACGATCATGATTTGCAGGTCCTCGTGCAGCCCCTGGGCAACGCGGCCGGTGGAGTCTGCCTCTACACCGATGTCCGCTTGAGCAGCGGCGTCCACAATACGGTCAATAGTGACAGTCGAAACGTTGTTGTCGCTCACGGTTACTCCTCCCATGTCACAGCGGTCGGGAATGATTCAGCCAAGAAGTCGAAGGCCTGCAATGTCGCGTCGATCGAGGTGACCACGAAGGACCCGAGCTGATCGTCGGAAAGCCCCTGGGAGACGTCCAGCGAGCGGATGCCGGTAATGACCAGTGTGTTCTCCTCGCTCTGGAAGAAACGCAGCGTCGGCGCGAAACGCGTCTGGTTGTACTCGTTCACAGCGAAGAGCAGCGACGAGGCGTCCATCGGGGTGAACTCGCCGCGCCACACGGACTCGAACACCAGCCGGCCGTCGTCGAAGGCGAACACCATCGCGGCGTTGACGAAGCCGGTGCGCAGCACCGTACGGGTAGGTTCGCCGGGGCCAGCGTCAGCTTCTTCGATGCGGTACTCGAGGTTTTCAGCGTCGAGCACAGCCGCAATGTCATTCACCGTGATATCGCGGGGCGTATCGACGTCCCCGTCTTCACCATTAGTTGGTCGTGTCACAGTAGTTCCTCCTTGCCGAGTTCGTGGTCGAGTGCTTCCTGCAGGGTGGGGTAGCGGAAGTGGTGGCCGAGCTCATTCAATTTTGCCGGCTCAACGCGCTGGTCGGCCAGCGCGAGCTCGCGGGCGCCTTCTTCACCCAGGAGCACCTTTGGGCCGAGCGAGGGGATGCCCATCAGCTCGGGGCGGTTGAGTGTCAAGGTCAGCGCCTTCGACATCTCGGCGTTCGTCACCGGGTTCGGGGCGGTGGCGTTGACGGGGCCGGAGAGCTGATCGTCGAAAAGCGCGCGGATGTAGATGTCCGTCAGGTCGTCGATGGCAACCCACGACATCCAGAAGTCGCCGTCGCCGAAGCGCGCCGACAGGGCAGTCGACGCGGAGAAGCGCAGCACCGGCAGCAGTCCGCCTTCACCGGACAGGACGAGCCCGGTGCGAATGTTCACGGTGCGCACACCGGTGTCGTGGGCGTAGTCGGTGGCGGCTTCCCACTCAGCAACGACCTCGGCGAGGAACCCATCGCCCTGGCCGTCAGCTTCGGTGTGGACGCGGTCGCCGGCGTTGGTGCCGTAGAAGCCGACGGCTGAGGCGGATACAAACGTCTCCACACCGGCGTCCGCTGCGGCTTGGGCCAGCTTGCGCGTCGGGCCGATGCGCGAGGAATAGATCTTCGATTTATGGGTGTCGGTGAACCGGCCCATGATGGACTCGCCGGCAAGGTGGATGACGGCATCGATGCCGCTGAAAAGCGATGCGTCCGGGTTCTCCATGTCCCAGTGGCGCTGGCCCTCCTCTGCGTCGCCGCGCACAAGCTGAACGACGGTGTGGCCGGCGGTCGTCAGCTGCGCACTCAAGGCGGAACCGACGAGCCCGCGCGAGCCGGTCATCGCGATCGTCTTCGGAGCGACGTCGGCAATCTGCTCGAGCCGGTCTTGGAACGCGAGGTCTTCGACGAGCTGGCGTTGGCGGTAGGCGAAGGCCGCCTTGAGCATGGCCTCCGGCACGCGCGTGTCCACGGTGTCGGTGATGCGGGTGCCGCTGTCTGCCTGCTCGAAGAGGTGGGTGTGCTTCCATTGGGTCGCCTGTTTGACGGGGGTGTTCTCTGCCACGTCGACGAACTGGGAGCCCTCGATGTATTCCTCGGCAACGTGTTGCGCGATCCATTTCTGGCCGGCAGGCAGCTTGAGCACAGTGGTGCCGTCGCGCAGCGATTCAGCGCCGGAGACAACGCTCATCGGAAGAAAAGGCGGGGTCAGGCGCTGCACGGCGCCCGGGCGGGTATGCCACTCCCAGACGCGCTCAAGCGGCGCGGGCACGAGGTGGGTGGTGGTGATCGACAATGGGAACCTGCTTTACGCGTTTGAGTGATAATCTTGCGGGTGTCGTTCAAGAGCTGGTTTCCAGCTTAGACACGCACACAGAAACGCATCCTTTAAATTCCGCACAGAGAGGCGGGGAAGGAGGTTCGATGAGTGCCACACAGTTGCTCGACGCCAACGACGTGTCGCGCACGATTGCACGCATCGCGCATCAAATCATCGAGAAAACAGCGCTTGATGCACCCGACGCACCGTCGGTTGTTTTGCTGGGGATTCCGTCGGGGGGAGTGCCGCTGGCAAAGCGCATCTCCGCGGCGATCGCAGAGTTCGCCGGGGTCACCGTCCCGGTTGGCAGTTTAGATGTCACGCTGTACCGCGACGATCTGCGGGCACGTCCGCACCGTGCGCTGTTGCCCACCGACATTCCGGTCGACATCAACGACGCGATCGTGGTGCTTATCGACGATGTCTTGTACTCCGGCCGCACCATCCGCGCCGCCCTCGATGCCATTGCGGATATCGGGCGACCGCAGGTCATTCAGCTGGCGGTGCTTGTTGACCGCGGACACCGCGAGCTGCCGATCCGCGCGGATTACGTGGGCAAGAACATTCCCACCTCGCGCAGTGAGGATGTCGAAGTCACCCTCACGCCGATCGACGACTCCGACGGCGTCACCTTGATCAAGGACGGTGAATGATGAAGCACCTGATCAGCATCGCGGACTTGTCCCGCGAAGAAATCATCGGCCTGATGGATGAGGCGGACCGGTTCCGCGAAGCCCTCGACGGCCGCGAGATGAAAAAGCTGCCGACGCTGCGCGGGCGGACGGTGTTCACGCTGTTCTACGAGAACTCCACGCGCACACGCTCGTCTTTTGAGACAGCGGGCAAATGGATGAGCGCCGATGTCATCAACGTCTCTGCCTCTAGCTCGTCGGTGAAAAAGGGCGAGTCACTCAAGGACACCGCCCTGACCATCGAGGCGGTCGGCGCGGATGCGATCATCATGCGGCACCCGGCCTCCGGCGCGCCTAATCTGCTGCGCCAGTGGGTGCCGGATGCGAGCATCATCAACGCCGGCGACGGCCAACACCAGCACCCCACCCAGGCGCTTCTCGACGCTGTGACGATGCGCCAACACATCGGCGACCTAGAGGGCAAGAAAGTGCTCATCGTCGGCGACTGCTTGCACTCGCGCGTGGTGCGGTCGAACGTGGACTTGCTCTCGGCGCTTGGCGCGACGGTTGTGCTGGTCGCCCCGCCGACGCTCTTGCCGGCCGGTGTGGAGACCTGGCCGTGCAAGGTGTGCTACGACTTCGATGCCGAGTTGGAGGGCGGTGCTGACGGGGTCGCGCCCGATGTGGTGATGATGCTGCGCGTTCAGGCGGAGCGCATGCTCGGCGGGTTCTTCCCGTCCCACCGCGAATACGCCACCTTGTACGGGTTGTCGGAAGCTCGCGCTGACAAACTGGGTAGTGATGCCCTGATCATGCACCCCGGCCCGATGCTGCGCGGCATGGAGATCAACTTCGCCGTCGCCGACCGCCCCAACGCGGTGGTTCTGAACCAGGTGACCAACGGCGTGTACACCCGCATGGCGGTCCTATTCACCTTGCTGGCGAGCGGAGAGGAGATCTAGATGACCACGCTTGCGATCAACAACGTCCGCCCTTACGGCGAGGACACGACCAACATCCTCATCCGCGACGGTGTCATCGCGGAGATGGGGGATTCCCGCTTTGACGCCGCCGACACGATCGACGCTGATGGCCACGTGCTGCTGCCGGGGCTCGTCGATATGCACGTGCACCTGCGTGAGCCCGGCCGCGAGGACACCGAGACCATCGCTACCGGCTCCGATGCCGCCGCCAAGGGCGGTTTCACCGCCGTGTTCACCATGGCGAACACTCAGCCGGTCATTGACCAGCCTTTCCTCGCCGAAGCGGTATGGGAAAAGGGCCAGGCCTACGGTAAGTGCGACGTCTACCCGGTCGGCTCCATCACGCAGGGCCTGGAGGGCAAGCAGCTCACCGAGATCGGGCTGCTCGCCCGCAACCACGTCCGCATGTTTTCTGACGACGGCCGCTGCGTCAACGACCCGCAGCTGATGCGCCGCGCGATCGAGTACGCCAAGGCTCACGACGTCGTGCTGGCACAGCACGCTGAAGACCACCGAATGACCGAGGGCGCCAGTGCACACGAAGGCGCCAACGCCGCCCGCCTCGGCCTGCGCGGTTGGCCGCGTGTGGCCGAAGAGTCCATTGTCGCACGCGATCTCATCATGACCCGCGACTACGGCGGCCGCTACCACATCTGCCACGCCTCCACCGAGGGCACCGTGGCGCTGCTGCGCTGGGCTAAGGAACAGGGGATCGAGGCCACCGCCGAGGTCACACCGCACCACCTGCTGCTCACCGACGCCAAGCTGGAAACCTACGACGGCCTCTTCCGCGTCAATCCGCCGCTGCGCGAACACCGCGACACCATCGCGCTGCGCGACGCGCTTCTCGACGGCACCATCGACGTCATCGCTACCGACCACGCCCCCCACGGCTCCGAAGACAAATGCGTGGAGTTCGAGCACGCGAAGCCGGGGATGCTCGGGCTGGAGACGTCGTTAAGCATTGTGGCGCAGGTCTTTATCGAGTCGGGCCTGGCTGACTGGCGCTTTGTCGCGCGCGTCATGAGCGAGCGGCCCGCCGAAATTCTCGGCCTATCCGACCAGGGCCGCCCCATCGCGGTGGGGGAGCCGGCGAACCTGACGCTCGTCGACCCGGACGCCGGATGGACCGCGCACGGCGCGGACATGGCCTCCAGGGCGAACAACACCCCGTACGAGAACATGAACTTCAACGCCTGCGTGAGCGCCACAATCCTCCGCGGCACCCCGACATTCCAGCGCTAACCAGCACTCAAGAGACAAAAGGAGCACTACCATGAGCACCACCCGCATCCCGGCCGTGCTGGTCCTTGCCGACGGAAAGACCTTCCCCGGTTTCGCCTTCGGTGCCAGCGACGCCGCAAACCCGGTCTTCGGCGAAGCCGTGTTCACCACGGCCATGACCGGCTACCAAGAGACCATGACCGACCCGTCGTACCACCGCCAGATTGTCGTGGCAGCCGCCCCGCAGATCGGAAACACCGGCTGGAACGACGAGGACAACGAATCCCACGACAACCAAATTTGGGTTGCTGGCTTGGTTATTCGAGACCTGTCGCGCACCGTGAGCAGTTGGCGTGCGCAGCGCAGCCTCGAAGACGAGATGAAGTCCCAGAGCATCCCCGGCATTTACGGAGTGGACACCCGCACGCTGGTGCGCCACCTGCGCAACTACGGCTCGATTGCTGCCGGAATCTTCGTTGGTGAGGAGGCAGGCGAGCCCGTCGATAAGCTTGTCGCGCGCGTGAACGAGCAACCATCGATGGAAGGCGCCGACCTCGCCGGCGAAGTTTCCACCGACGGGACCTATGTCATCCCAGCGGAGGGGGAGAAGCGCTTCACAGTTGTCGCCTATGACATGGGAATTAAGACCGCCACGCCGCGGCATTTCGCGCAGCGCGGGATCGAGACTGTCGTCGTGCCGGCCAACACGCCGGTCGACGAGGTACTTGGCCACAACCCCGACGGCGTGTTCATTTCCAACGGCCCGGGCGACCCGGCAACTGCCGACACGATGGTCGACGTCACGCGCGGCGTCATCGAGAAAGGCATTCCACTGTTCGGCATCTGCTTCGGCAACCAGATCCTCGGCCGCGCGCTGGGACTGGAGACCTACAAGCTCAAATTCGGCCACCGGGGTGTGAACATCCCGGTGAAAAACCACGTCACCGGCAAGATCGACATCACCTCGCAGAACCACGGCTTTGCCTTGCAGATGCCGGACGGATTCACAGCAGACGATGTCAAGGACAGCCGCACCTTCGACACTGACTTCGGCCCTGCCGTGGTCACCCACACCTGCTTGAACGACGATGTCGTCGAAGGTGTCGCCCTGGAAACCGGCATGGCCTACTCCGTGCAGTACCACCCCGAGTCCGCAGCCGGGCCGCACGACGCAAACCCGCTTTTTGACCAGTTCATCGGCCTGATGGAGAACCACTCGGCCAATGGGAAGGATGCTTAAATGAAACGCGAAGACATCAACCACGTCCTGGTCATCGGCTCCGGTCCGATCGTCATCGGCCAAGCCTGCGAATTCGACTACTCCGGCACCCAGGCTTGCCGCGTGCTCAAAGAAGAAGGCCTGCGCGTCACCCTGATCAACTCCAACCCGGCGACGATCATGACCGACCCGGAGTTCGCCGACCACACCTACGTCGAGCCGATCACGCCGGAGTACATCGACATGATCCTCGCCCGTGAGGCGGAGCAGGGCAACCCCGTCGACGCGATTCTCGCGACTCTCGGTGGACAAACGGCGCTCAACGCCGCGATTCAACTGGACCGCCAGGGCATCCTGGACAAGCACGGCGTGGAGCTCATCGGTGCCAACATCGATGCGATCGAACGCGGCGAAGACCGCCAGATGTTCAAGGACATCGTGGAGAAGATCGGCGGCGAGTCCGCCCGCTCCCGTGTCTGCTTCAACATGGACGAGGTCCGCGACACTGTCGCTGAGCTGGGTCTACCCGTCGTCGTCCGCCCGTCGTTCACCATGGGCGGCCTCGGCTCTGGCCTGGCGTTCACCATGGAGGACCTCGAGCGCATCGCCGGCGACGGGTTGGAAGCATCCCCGGAAGCGAACGTCTTGATCGAGGAGTCCATCCTTGGCTGGAAAGAATTCGAGCTGGAGCTCATGCGCGACGGCGATGACAACGTTGTGGTCATCGCGTCGATCGAGAACGTCGACGCGCTCGGCGTGCACACGGGCGACTCTGTCACCGTCGCTCCAGCGCTGACGTTGACGGACCGCGAGTACCAGACGATGCGCGACCAAGGCATCGCGATCATCCGCGAAGTCGGCGTGGATACCGGCGGCTGCAACATCCAGTTCGCGGTCAACCCGGTCGACGGTCGCATCATCACCATCGAGATGAACCCGCGCGTGTCCCGTTCCTCGGCATTGGCGTCGAAGGCGACCGGTTTCCCGATTGCGAAGATCGCCTCCAAGCTCGCCATCGGCTACACGCTCGACGAGATCACCAATGACATCACCGGCGTCACCCCGGCCGCGTTCGAGCCGGCGCTCGACTACGTGATCGTGAAGATGCCGCGTTTCGCCTTCGAGAAATTCCCCGGCGCCGACGACACGCTGGGCACCTCCATGAAGGCGGTCGGCGAGGCCATGGGCATCGGCCGCAACTACATCCAGGGCCTGAACAAAGTCATGCGCTCCATGGAGGACAAACCGAACGGTTTCTGGACGCGCCCGGATGCTTACTTCGCCGAAGGCCGCGAAAACGACCTCGCTGCGGTGCTCGATGACCTGCGCGTGCCCACCGATAAGCGCCTTTATGACGCAGAACTCGCGCTGCGGCTTGGCGCCTCCATCGACCAGGTCTACGAAGCGTCCAGCATCGACCCGTGGTTCCTCGCCGAGCTCAAGGCGCTCGTCGACTTCCGCCAGACGCTTATCGACGCCCCCGTGCTCGATGCCGAGCTGCTGCGCGAAGCCAAGGTCTATGGGCTATCTGATGCCCAGATCGCAGCCCTGCGTCCCGAGCTGGCCGGCGAAGACGGCGTGCGCTCCCTGCGCTGGTCGCTGGGTATTCGTCCGGTGTACAAGACCGTCGACACCTGCGCCGGCGAGTTCGAGGCCCAGACGCCGTACCTGTACTCCGCTTACGAGTATGACCCGAACGCTGAGTCCGAAGTCTCGTCTTCTGGCGCGAGCGCTGGCGACAGTTCCCGCGAGAAGGTCATCATCTTAGGCTCCGGCCCGAACCGCATTGGTCAGGGCATTGAGTTCGACTATTCCTGCGTTCACGCCGCACTTGAGCTCTCGCGCGTCGGCTACGAGACGGTCATGGTCAACTGCAACCCGGAGACCGTGTCCACGGACTATGACACCGCCGACCGCCTCTACTTCGAACCGCTGACCTTCGAAGACGTCATGGAGATCTACCGCGCGGAGCAGGAAAGCGGCACTGTCGCTGGCGTGATTGTCCAGCTTGGTGGCCAGACCCCGCTCGGCCTCGCCCAAAAGCTTGCCGACGCTGGCGTCCCGGTCGTGGGCACTACCCCCGAAGCCATCAACCTGGCCGAAGACCGTGGCGAATTCGGTAAGGTGCTCGAGGCCGGCAAGCTGCCCGCCCCGGCGTTCGGCACCGCGACCTCCTTCGAGGAGGCGCGTACGGTGGCTAGGTCGATCGGTTACCCGGTGCTGGTTCGCCCGTCATACGTGCTCGGCGGCCGCGGCATGGAAATCGTCTACGACGAGGCCAGCCTAGAAGACTACATCGACCGTGCCACGGAGCTCACCCCGGATCACCCGGTGCTGGTGGACCGCTTCCTGGAGGGCGCGATCGAGATCGACGTCGACGTGCTGTCCGACGGCACTGACGTTTACCTCGGCGGCGTCATGGAGCACATCGAGGAAGCCGGCATTCATTCCGGCGACTCCGCCTGCGCGCTGCCGCCGATGACGATCGGCCCGGAGGATATTGAGAAGGTCCGCCGCTCCGCCGTCGCACTCGCCGAAGGCATCGGTGTCAAGGGTCTGATGAATGTGCAGTTCGCTCTGAAGGACGACATTCTCTACGTGATTGAGGCCAACCCGCGTGCGTCGCGCACGGTCCCGTTCGTCTCCAAGGCGACCGGCGTGCACATGGCGAAGGCTGCCTCGCGCATCATGATGGGCTCCACCATCGCTGAGCTTATCGACGAAGGTCTGCTTCCCCGCACCTACGACGGCGGGTCCCTGCCACTCGAGCACCCGATCGCAGTCAAGGAAGCAGTCTTGCCGTTCACCCGATTCCGCAGCCCAGAGGGCAAGGTCATGGATACCACCCTTGGCCCGGAGATGAAGTCCACCGGTGAGGTCATGGGCCTGGCACCCAGCTTCGGTGTGGCCTACGCCAAGGCCGAGGCGGCCGCTTTCGGCGCGCTGCCGAAGGAGGGCACAGTGTTTGTGTCGGTGGCCAACCGCGACAAGCGTGCGGTGATCTTCCCCATTCAGCGCCTGTTCACCATGGGCTTCCGCATCGTAGCCACGGGCGGTACCGCCCAGATGCTGCGCCGCAACGGGATTGACTGCGAGACCGCGCTGAAGGCCTCCGAGGTGCGTGACGGCGCCGACGGCAAGTCGATCGTCGACCGGATTTACGACGGTGAGATCGACATGATCCTCAACACCCCTGCCGGCTCCGGCAGCGCCCGCCAGGACGGCTACGAGATCCGCGCAGCCGCCGTGACCAGCAACGTGCCGCTGATGACAAACGTGCAGGGCATCGTCGCTGCGGTCCAGGGCATCGAAGCTCTGCGCGCCAACGAGATCACCGTGACCAGCCTGCAAGAACTCGAGCACACCCCCGCAACTACGGAGGCGAAGTAGTGGCGCGCGCACCTTTTGGTGAGCGGCTCGCCGCCGCAGGCGACGACTTCGGTCGGCTCTGCGTCGGCATCGACCCGCACGAGTCGCTCCTGCGTGACTGGGGCTTGAGCTGCGACGTCGACGGCCTGCGAGAGTTCTCGCGCCGGTGCGTGGACGCCTTCGTCGGCCACGTCGCGTTGATCAAGCCGCAAGTCGCCTTTTTCGAGCGCTTCGGCGCGGCGGGGTTCGCGGTGCTGGAGGAAACGCTGGCGTCGATACGTGAAAGCGAGAGCTTGAGCTGCGCCGACGCGAAACGCGGCGACATTGGCTCGACGATGGAAGGTTACGCCTACGCCTGGCTCGACGACCGCTCGCCGCTGCGGGCCGACGCGGTAACGCTCACCCCGTACCTCGGCGTCGGATCGCTCGAACCAGCGATTGAGATGGCGGGGCGTGAAGGCCGGGGCGTGTTCATCATGGCGGCGAACTCGAATCCGGAAGCCGAAGCTCTGCAGTCGCAAACGCTGTCCGGCACCGGCACGACGCTCGCGCAGACCATGGTCGATGAGTGCGCCGACTACAACCGCGGTATGCGCATCGGGCACGTCGGGGTGGTGGTGGGTGCGACCGTCGCAAAGCCTCCCGTGCTTGACGGACTCAATGCTCCCGTGCTCATGCCCGGCGTCGGCGCGCAGGGCGCAACGCTTGACGACGTCACCCGCATCGCCGGCGATAACCTGGCCTTTCCCAACGTTTCCCGCTCGGTTCTCAGCGCCGGACCCGATACTTCTGAACTGCGAAAACGTGCGAAAGCGCTGGTGGGACGCGCGTAGTGGTGACCCTAGTTAACAGCTCAACTAAAACTGCTGGTAGGTTATAGGCGTTGACGCGGCCACATGCGCTGACATGGCAAAATGCAGTCGTGTCGATCGCGTCAGAAAATTCCCAGTGATACACTTGCCCGAAGTCGGCGGATTGCAGCGATGTAATTCGATGCGTCGGCGTTGGACAGGATCATCCCTGGTCCGTTTTCACCAGACCCAACAGACCCCAATAGACATGGAGGAACCCAGTGGCCCTTCCCGAACTGACCCCGGAACAGCGCCAGGAAGCACTCGCTAAGGCTGCCGAGGCACGCAAGCAGCGCGCCGAGCTCAAGGCATCCCTCAAGCGCGGCGACACCGACCTCAAGCAAGTCCTGGACAAGGCTGAGTCCGACGAGATCATCGGCAAGACCAAGGTCTCCGCACTCCTCGAGGCAATGCCGAAGGTGGGCAAGGTCAAGGCTCGCGAGATCATGGAGGAGCTCGAGATCGCCCAGACCCGCCGTCTGCGCGGCCTCGGTGACCGTCAGCGCCGCGCTCTGCTCGAGCGCTTCGGCTTCGACGCTTAAGGCACAATCCGTGACAAACGTGAACGGGAAGGGCCGGCTGGTAGTTTTGGCTGGCCCTTCTGCCGTTGGTAAGTCAACCATCGTGCGGCGGCTGCGCGAGGCTGTCGAGGACCTGTACTTCTCCGTCTCCATGACCACCCGCGACCCGCGGCCTGGGGAAGTGGACGGCAAGGACTACTTCTTTGTCACTCGGGAGGCATTCCAGAACCGCATCGACTCCGGCGAGATGCTCGAGTGGGCTGAGATTCACGGCGGCCTGCAACGTTCCGGCACTCCGGCGCAGCCCGTGCGCGAGGCGCTGGCAGCTGGCCGGCCGGTTCTCGTCGAAGTCGACCTGGAAGGTGCCCGCAACATCAAGGCGATCATGCCTGAGGCAGTGACCGTCTTCCTGGCGCCCCCGTCCTGGGAGGTGCTTGTGGAGCGTCTTACCGGCCGCGCCACCGAGTCCGATGACGTCATTGCGCGTCGACTTGAAACGGCCCGCGCCGAGCTCGCCGCCCAAGACGAGTTCGACGACGTCATTATCAACAACGACCTGGATGACGCGGTCCAAGAGATCAATGATATTCTCTTGAGCGTCCGCCGTCCGAACAACGAATAGGTGTGAGCATGACCAACGACCTAGCTAACGCAGATGTCAACGAGCACGTATACGACGCGCCCGAAGGCATCACCGCCCCGCCTATCGACGAACTGCTGACCAAGGTCTCCTCCAAGTACGCCCTGGTGATCTTTGCCGCTAAGCGCGCCCGCCAGATCAACAGCTACTACCAGGAGCAGGACGAGGGCGTGTTCGAATTCATCGGCCCGCTGGTCACCCCGCAGCAGGGTGAGAAGCCGCTGTCCATCGCTCTCCGCGAGATCGAAGCAGGCTTGCTGGAGCACGAAGAGGGCCAGTAAGCACCCACGCTTCAAGGCGCGAGCTTATCGACGTTTATGTCGGAGCTCGCGCCTTTTAATATTCGTCCGATTCCGGGCGCGCCAAACTGCCCGGCGACCGCCCTGCGGACCGGGTCATGTTGAGTGGCGCTTATCTGGCCATTGCGTGGCTGGATCGTTGCTTCGGTGTGGGGATCTCACCGAAAAGGGTTGTCATTGCGCCGTACGGGTGGCGTGTATTCGCCCGCGGGTGGCCAGTCGGGGAGACCCAGGTGGGGCGCCCGTTATTGATGGCGATGCGGCCGCGTTTGTGGATGTGGTCGTCATCGTCGTTAATGCGATTGTGGTAGCTGCACAAAACGGTGAGGTTGTTCATGTTAGTGGGCCCGCCGTTCTTCCACGGGTCGACATGGTGGATCTCGCAGTGCTCGGCCGGCATGCGGCAGTCCGGGCTCGCGCAGATCGGTTGCGTCGCCTTGGCCAACGTGCGTTGCTTCGGGCTGGCGAAACGACGGCTGCGGTAGAGGTTGACTGGACCCTCCGTAGGGTGGAACAACGCGACTTCGAGGCCGTGCACGCCGTTGGCGAAGTAGGAGGCCAGGAAATCGGCGCCGGTGATCGTGGTGCCGTCGGTCAGCCCAAGCACGACCTCATCCCCTTCACCTGCGATGATGCGTGACAGCTCAGGGGCTGGCACGAGAATCAACGGTCGGGGCGCTGCGTGAGGAACACCCGCACCGCTGCGCATGAGCTCCTCGAAGGCGGCGGCCATCTGGGGCCCGGCGGGGTGATCGGCGTCGATATCTGCTCTCAGCGCGGCTTCGAGGTCGGCCATGACGTGCTCGCATGCGGTGATGACCGCGGTGCGTAGTCCGTTGCACGACGTGCTGACGCGGACGGACTTGTTCGGGCTCGGCTTTCTGGCTGGGACGATGCTTTTGGCGAGGCTGCGCAGCGCTTGGCACGTCGTCACGCTTGTCGACGCTTTAAGCAACCGCCCCCTGAACTCCCCGCGCTGCGCGTCCGACTCCAGATGGCTGATGCTGCGTTCAATCACGGCGAGCATGTCAAGGCTAATCGCAGCCTCGCGGGCCGCCGAAGCGGCGTCACGTTGATCCCGGGCCGCTTGAGTCGAGCGCGTGGGCCCGAAGTACGCACTGTGGACGAGTTGCCATTCGCCAACGCGCGCGGGGGACAAGCCCGCAGCGAGCGCGGCAGACCGGTCGAAGCCCGACAAGGCGTCTAACGGTGCCTCTGCCACAGCTTGTATTAGCGAAGTGAAGTTCATGTTTCTCAGGCTAACGACGCCCCAACACCCGGTAAAGCGTGCGTTGCGCACTACAGTGTGCAACGCAAACGGTGTTAGGGATCGCAGGTTGCAGCTTCCTTCCACGCCCGGAAAGTGCATCTAGCCAGCGTAAATATCGAATCAAGACGCTGGTTACCCTAATTTGGGGGTGCCGCCGATTTTGTTTGTTTTTGATGAGTTTTCCGTTATGCGACACGCGTTCCCACCTGCCATTAGCTGATGGTTGCCTGAGCAATCAAATTTGTATGCAGAGCGCTTCCGGTCGCGCATCCTGCGGCACCGGATAAGATCATTTTCACCACCAAGGTTAGGTCTAGGGGTCTGAACACCGAGGTGGTAGCTAGCCAGAGTCAGCACTAACCGACGATGATCCGCCGCGCTGGGAAAGGACGGGGGAAATGAGAGATCGGGGGTTCTCCATCGTCATTGGGGTTATGTTGGCGCTAACTCTAGCTGGCTGCGGTTTGGAAGTTCAGAACTTGGGCATACCAGCCCAGGGAGACAACCAGACCGAGGGCGGTTTACCGGCCACAGGGGAACCGGAAGTGGAACGCCCAGCGTTCCACTTCCGGAGCGGAACTCTTGAGCTAGGGGACTTCGTTTACGAAGACATCAAAGATAACCTCTTTGACCCCTGCCAAGAGATTTCCGCTGAAGAGTTTGCAAAAATCGGATTCAAATCAACGGGGCAAACTCAGAATCTGCGTGACGTTGAAGGCCTAAGTTGCCCAATGACAAGCTCGGATTCAATGAACGGTTATGCACTGGGAACAATTCCAGTTTCTTTGAAGGAGTTGGAAGCAAGCGGGGTGGATTCCGCAGTTGGTGTCTCGGATGTCGTACCTGGTCTATTCACCTACCGGGGCCGGGAACGCGCAGGTCTGAGTTGCGTGGCCGCGGTGGACACTGAGCGCGGGCAACTTGGAGCAATCGTCGGGGTAGGTCTCGAGGAAACGGATTACGATGCTCTGTGTGCGAAAGCCGTAGACATCATGGAAAGCCTTTACAAGATCGTTTGACAGCTTTTGGGGGAGCTTTATGGGTTTGAACTGGGATGCGGGGTCCATAGACCAGGCGTCTGGCGTACTGCGGGATGCTAGTAGCGGTTTAGTTAGTAGCAAAATCGGGTTCGGCTTCGGCGGTGCGGGGGCTTACTCGCAGGTCTCAGGGCTTGACAGTGCGGGCTCTATGCACATGGATATCAGTTCCGTCAGTGAACCGGAGGCTACTAAGGCTTTGGCTGAGCTCCTTAAAAACGCTGCGGACATATTGCGGTTCAACTCGGCTGCGTTTCGAAACATGGACTTAATGAACGCCACTGCGTTCGACCAGGTCGATGGCGGTGCAGCGCGTGCGCGCACGGAGGAGAAGATCGATTCGCTCACCGTTGCTAAGCCGACTACGAGCCTGTTCGCGGCTTTGAACCCTTTTGCTGGACGTCCCTTCAGTCTGGAGACCCTATTTGGCCAGCTCATCGCGACGGATGTTGGTTCGATGACGGGTATCTCGGAGAACTGGCTCGGTACAGCCACATCCGTCGGGGACGCTGTGAGCGCTATTCCGCAGGCGCTCAGTCTGCTGGCATCGTCGTCGGAGACTCCCGCAATCCAGCGCGCCATGTCTCATCTCAGTTCTGTGGAAATCGCCGGCACCGCGTATTCGGCCAAGGCGGGGATATTGGCTGCGCATACTGCAGACCTTGTTCTTGTGACGGAATCCAATTCACTTCAAACGGCGTCGGCGTTAGCGGTGATGAGGGCGTCAGGGAGTCCAGGCCTGGCAAAGGCGTTCGAAGAGACGTTTCTTGAAACATTCTCCCCGAAACTGACGGCCGAATTGGTGCCGGTAACCCCCAGCTTTACGCAACTGCTCTTGCCTTTGGATTCTCCAAGCGGTGGCGGTTCCGGGGTGACGGCGCCGGACGTTCAGGCCGGTCGTGCTTTCGAGTCGATTCCGCTGCCCAAGGTGATGCAGGACGCGTTTGCGGACGCCGGCTACGGTGAACTTGCCCGTGCTACAACGCCAGCCGAGGTCATCTCTCAAGTCGGCCGCCCCAACCCCGACATGTTGCAATCTATCGCTGCCGGTGCGACTCCGACCCAGGCGGCGAGTGCGGCAGCGCCTTCACTTCCGCCTCTGCCGGCGGGCGCTGGGGCTTCTTTGCCGGGTAGCTTGTCGGCACCAGTCGGTGGCGCAATGACTGGTGGCGGGCCTGGCTTGGCAGTGGCACCGATGGGGAATCCGGGCCGTGCCGGCGGCGGGCCGGCAGCTGCTGCGTCAGGCTTTGGTGGCGTGCCGTTCGCTGGCGCGGGGGCCGGCACAGGAGCAGGCACTGGCGGAGCCCGGGGGACAGGTGGACTCGGCCGCATGGGTGCTGGCGGCTTCGGCACTGGCGGCTTTGGAGCCGGAGCAGGCGCAGGCGGGCTTGGTGCCGGATCGGGCTCCGGTGCGGGAGGCCTGGGAGCAGGTGCGGGTGCCGGAGCGGGAGGTCTTGGCCCCGGTGTGGGCGCTGGACCGGGCGCAGGAGCAGGTGCGGGTGCTGGCGGCGCGGGGTCGAACACCTTCATTGGCGGTCAGGGCAACCAAGCAGCACGTGGTGGTGCTGCGGGTGTGCCGGGGGCCTACGGCGGTGGAGCCAACCGCGGCCGGAAGGGCAAGAAGGGCCGGGTGCAGGCGGTCACGTCTGCTGTCGAGCGCGAAGGCAACCTTAAGGCGCTGCTCGGCGAGGCACCCGAAGTGGTGCCGGGTGTGATCGGCGCGTGGGTGCGCGAACCGCGCAGATAGCCGCGACCGGGCTGTGGCCAGGCGGATAGTTGCGGCCGGGCAGTGCGGGAGGAGCGACCAGATTATGGCCGCTACTGCAGGTAAGCTCGGACCACATGAGCGACCAGTCTGCAGATATGACCTTCGAGCACACGCCCCTCAATGTCGTCGTTGGTGTCGCCGGAGGCATTGCGGCCTATAAGGCGTGCCACCTCGTCCGCGAGTTCACCGAAGCGGGGCATAGCGTGCGCGTCGTGCCTACCCCGGCCGCACTGAACTTCGTCGGCGCCGCTACGTTCGAGGCTCTTTCGGGCAACCCGGTGGATACGGGCGTGTTCGCGAAGGTGGATGAGGTCCAGCACGTCCGCGTGGGCAAGGAGGCTGACCTCATTGTCATCGCCCCGGCGACAGCGGATACCATCGCGCGCATCGCGGCAGGCAGGGCGGATGATCTGTTGACGGCAACTGTGCTCGTCGCCACGTGTCCGGTGGTGCTCGCCCCGGCAATGCACACGGAGATGTGGGAGAACCCGGCTACGCGCGACAACGTTGCGACGCTGCGCCGCCGCGGCGTGATCGTGCTCGAACCCGCCCACGGCCGGCTGACGGGCACGGACACTGGTGCGGGTCGCATGTTGGAGGCGGAGCAGATTGCGGAGATGGCGCGCACCGTCGTCAAGCGGGGGCGGTTTGAGCGCTCGCTGGAGGGCAAGAAGGTCGTCATCAGCGCCGGCGGGACGCAGGAGAATATTGATCCCGTGCGCTTCATCGGTAACCGGTCCTCGGGGCGCCAGGGGTTTGCGCTCGCGGACATCGCTGTACACCGTGGGGCGGACGTCACGATCGTCGCCGGTGCCACGGATGAGCTGTTCACCCCACCGGGCGCGAACATCGTCAGGGTGCGCTCCACCCGCGACATGGAACAGGCGGTCAATGACGCGGCGGAAGGCGCGGACATCATCATCATGGCCGCCGCCGTCGCCGATTACCGCCCAGAGGAAGAGGCAACCAGCAAGCTGAAGAAGGGCCAGGCGGACGACTCGCTCAGCACCGTGAAGTTGGTGGAGAACCCGGACATTTTGAAGGGGCTCGTCGACAAGCGCGTGCCTGCGGCGATCGTGGGATTCGCGGCGGAGACAGACACCCCGCTTGAGCACGGCAAGGCGAAGCTCGCGCGCAAGGGCGCGGACATGCTCATGGTCAATGATGTCAGCGGGGGCAAGGTGTTCGGCGAGAAGCGCAACAGCGGCTGGCTGCTGTCGAAGGACGGCGGCGTTGAGGAGGTCGCCGACGGCACAAAGCACGAGGTGGCGGCCGGTATTTGGGACGCGATAGAGAAGCTGTTGCCCAATTAGACCGCTTGGTCTATTCTTGGGCACCATGACTTTCCACCGCCTTTTCACCAGCGAGTCCGTGACCGAGGGCCACCCGGACAAGATTTGTGACGCCATTTCTGACACCATCCTCGACGACATGCTCGCCCAGGACCCGCACTCGCGCGTGGCGGTGGAGACGCTCGTGACTACCGGCCAGGTGCACGTGGTGGGCGAGGTGACCACCCAGGCCTACTCGAACATTGCGAAGCTGGTGCGCGACAAACTCGTCGAGATCGGATTCACCTCTTCGGAGGTCGGATTCGACGGTCGCACCTGCGGCGTGAACATCGCGATCGGTGACCAATCCGCGGAGATTTCCGACGGCGTGACGGATTCACTCGAGGTTCGCTCCAACGAGTCGACCGAAGCGGAGGACAAGGCCGGTGCCGGCGACCAGGGCCTCATGTTCGGCTACGCCACCGACGAGACGCCCGAGTTCATGCCGCTGCCGATCTCCACGGCCCACCGCCTGTCGCGCCGCCTGACGCAGGTGCGCAAGGACGGCATTGTGCGCGGCTTGCGCCCGGACGGCAAGACGCAGGTCACCTACGCCTACGACGGTGACACACCCGTCTACCTGGACACTGTGGTCATCTCTACGCAACACGATCCGGACTTCACGGGCCAGGAGCTTGTCGACGCACTGCGCACCCACGTCCTCGAGCACGTCCTCCGGGAAGCGGGCCTGGAAGACTTCTTAACCGACGAGACGAAGCTGCTGGTCAACCCGTCGGGATCCTTCGTGCTCGGCGGACCGATGGGGGATGCGGGGCTGACCGGCCGAAAGATCATCGTGGACACCTACGGCGGCATGGCCCGCCACGGCGGCGGCGCGTTCTCCGGCAAAGATCCGTCGAAGGTGGATCGTTCTGCGGCGTACGCGATGCGCTGGGTGGCCAAGAACATTGTCGCCGCAGGCCTGGCCAAGCGCGTCGAGGTCCAGGTCGCCTACGCGATCGGCCGCGCGATGCCGGTGGGTCTGTATGTGGAGACCTTCGGCACCGCAGCTGAAGGACAGACCAGTGAGTCTATTCAGCAGGCTGTGGAAAAGGTCTTCGACCTGCGCCCCGCGGCGATCATCCGCGAGCTCGACCTGCTGCGCCCGATCTACGCGCCGACGGCGGCGTACGGCCACTTCGGCCGCACCGGCGTGGACTTCCCGTGGGAGGCGCTGAACAAAGTCGACGACCTGAAGGCCGCCGCCGGAATCTAGTCGCGCGGTTCGCGCTCGTCGCGGGTTTCGCCCCATTGCCGCTTTTGCGCCTCCGATTTCCGGTGGTTGCGCAGCGCGACAATGCCCACCACGATGCCGACGACAATCGGCAGCCAAATATTGCTGTGCTCGATGACCACTTTCACCCATTCGGGCAGCTCCGGTAGGTCCGGTATATCCAGCGAGAGGTCGAAGGTCGGCAGGTTCATCTGCGGCAGGTTCGGCACCGGTAGATCCATATGCGGCGGCGAAGGCAGGGTGATGTCTGGTATCTCCCAGTCCGGAAGCAGCCGCGCCAGCAGGGGCCCGAGCAGCAGGATCAGCAGCGCCCAGCCACCTTTGCCCAGCCCCTCGAGGATAGGGATGGCGGTGCGCTTCAGGTTGCTCGACTGCATCGCTTGACGACGTTTCTCACCCCGACTCCCCGGCGGCGGATCGAACTCCACAACTGTGTCGCCTTCGCGGAAGTCGATCTGCAGGATCTCCCTGAAGGGGCTCACAACGACCTTCAGGTTGGGTTTGCTGCGGTCGACACCGAGGGTCGCCATGGGGCGCAGTTCGTCTGGCACGCCTTGCGAGGGAGCGCGGACGAACAGGTGAAAGCGGTCGGATTCGAGTTGCTCGAAGCGGTGTTGGGGCGGCCGTCGACAAGCACTTCGACGCGGGTGCGCGGATTGCGGAACCTCGACTGGGCGCGCTCAACGAGCGACGAGTCTGCGGTGAGCTGCGTGCCGCCGCACTTTTCGTCGTCACTGCTGCTGGGCCAATCGGAGTGGATGTCTCGGAACTCCTGGTCGAAACCGGCGCGGACCTCAATGAGGCCGTAATTTGGGTGGCGCAAACTCCACGTTTCCATGGGTTAAGCCTCCTCGGGGCGCGCAGGCGCCTTTGGTGACAGCGCCGCGCCAATCCCCGCAGCCGCCGCTGTGAGGAGGAAGCACCCGAACGCGTATATGAAGGTCCCGTCGTTGAAGTAGAGGATCTTGGCGATGGCGAAGCCCGCGCCGGTGAAGAAGGGTAGCGACCACGTGAACGGGTGCGTGTAGCCGTCGATGAGCCCGGCGATGGCGGCGGTGGCGAAGATGAACGCGATGACGAGCGCGACGCTGCCGAGGGGAATGAGCACGAGCGGCCCCACCACGTAGGCGGCAATCACGATGTAGGGGGTCGCTTTAGTCCAGCCAGTGCTCTCTTCGTCCATGGCCTCACACTCTAGCCGCTGCCGGGGGCCGGGCGTGAAGGTGCCTAAGACGCGGGGGTGAATTTATTGGTGTAGGTCCTACCGGCTTCCGGCTCGGGAATCATCTCGTCGAGGCTGACAGGGCGCAGGCCTTTCGCGCGCAGCCCGTCAATGATGCACGGGACGGCGTCGACGCTTTCTGTGTGGATGTCGTGCAGCAGAATGATCGAGCCAGGCTGGGATTCATTGACAGCGATATTGCAGGACGTTGCTGCGTTGTGGTGCTGCCAATCGTTCGTGTCCACATCCCACATTGCCAGCGAGAGACCGCGGCTGCCGGCGATGGAGGCCACACGGGCGTCCATGTCCCCATATGGCGGGCGCAACCAGCGCGGACCCCAGAACACGGCATCCTTAATGTCGGCGTTGGTCAGGTCGAGCTCGTTCATAATGCCAGCGTCGGCGAGCGTGGACAGCGGCGGGTGGTTGCGCGAGTGGTTGGCGATGGTGTGCTTGTCGTTGAGCATGCGGCGCAATATGCCGGGTCGTAGTTCGGCACCCGTCCCGATGACAAAGAAGCTGGCCTTGGCATCCATGTCGCGCAGAATGTTCAGCAGGCGGACGGTCTCGTCGGAAGGGCCGTCATCAAACGTGACCGCCACGCAGTCGGAGCAGTCCTCCGACGGGACATCGAGCTTCGGCATGGCCTCGCCGGATGGCTCTGGCACGACGCTCATTGACGGTGTCTGCAGCGTCTCGGTGTCGAGCGTGAGCGCGGGGTCAGCAGAGCTCGGGTCAGCCGCTGCGGGGGCGGCAGGCGCCGCTAGGGGAACCGCACAGACGGCAGCCGCAAGCACGGAGAATAGAGAGCGTTTCATCATGTTCCGGGGCACAACAGGGTAGAGACAGTCAGCGCGCAACTGAATGCGCACTGCACACAGCTGCATTGAGTATGCGTCGGTGGTGTCCGGGGGTCAAGCTACGATGTGGGGCATGCCTGAGACGCTCGCCACGGACAACCCTGTTGCGCGTGTCTTGCCGCTTCTGGGTTTGCCGCATTTGGACCGGCCGTTTGATTACCTGGTGGCCGAATCAGACTCGGAAGCCGCGCAGCCGGGCGTGCGTGTGCGCATTCGTTTCGCGGGGCGGCTCGTGGACGCGCTGGTGCTCGAGCGCGCCGCCACCAGCGACCACGAGGGGAAACTGCGGTTCATTGAGCGTGTCGTTTCCCCGGAGGTGGTCTACCCAGAGCGCATGCGCTTGCTTATCGACGCATTAGCCGACCGATACGCCGCCACCCGGTCCGACCTCATCCGCACCGCTATCCCGCCGCGCCACACCAAAGCCGAGGAAACGGACACCACCACAGCGTGGGAAGAGCTGGGCGAGGCAGCCGAGCCGGACTTGAGCGCCTGGAGCGCCTACGAGCACGGGGAATCCTTTGTCGATGCCGTCATCGGCGGAACACTCGCGCGGGCGGCCTGGCAAATTGCGCCCGGCGACGATTGGGCTGCCGCACTCGCGGCGCTAGCCACGAAGGTGGCGAAGGACGGCGGGGGAGTCCTCATCGTCGTACCCGACCAGACGGACGTCGACACGGTCGACGTAGCCCTGCGCGAGCTGGTGGGGCCGCGGCAGATCACCACGCTCACGGCCTCACTTGGCCCCCAGGCAAGGTACAGCCGGTTCCTGTCGGTGCTGCATGGGCAGGGCCGGATTGTGGTGGGGACGCGGTCGGCGGGGTTCGCGCCCGTCGAAAAGCTGCAACTAGCCGTCGTGATGTTCGACGGCGACGATTCTCTCGTCGACCCGCGCGCCCCGTACACCCACGCGCGAGAGGTGCTGACTACGCGCTCAGCGATCGAGAAGGCCTCGCTCATCATCGGCGGTCACGCACGCACGGCGGAGACGCAGTTGCTTGTGGAATCCGGGTGGGCGCACGACTTGGTGGCGCCGCGTGCGACGGTGCGGGCTCGGTCGCCGTTCATTCACGCTGCTGGCGACAGCGACTTCGCGTTGGAGAAAGACCCGCGCGCGGCCGCTGCCCGCATCCCGTCTGTCGCGTTCGAGGCCGCACGCAAGGCGCTGGCCGCCGACAAGCCGGTGTTGTTCCAAGTACCGCGCACCGGGTATGTGCAGTCCTTGGCGTGCGGAAATTGCCGCGAACCAGCTCGCTGCCGCGCGTGCAACGGACCGCTGGGCCTGCCCAGTGGCGGGGAAGCCGCCGCACCGACATGCCGCTGGTGTGGGCGGATGGATTCCTCGTACGTGTGCCCCGTGTGCGGCTCGCACCGCCTGAGGGCCGTCGTGCTGGGAACGCAGCGCACCGCGGAAGAACTCGGCCGCGCCTTCGCACCGGCCAAGGTGATCATGTCCTGGGGAGAGAAGATTCTCAAGGAGGTGCCGGGCGGGCCCGCCATCGTCGTCGCCACGCCGGGGGCAGAACCACGCGCCAGCGGAGGTTATGGTGCCGCTGTCCTGTTAGATACGTGGGCGTTGCTCGGCCGCCCGGACATGCGGGCGAGTGAGGAGGCGTTGGCGAAGTGGATGGGGGCGGCGGGGCTCGTCGATAAGCAAGGCGACGTTGTCGTTGTCGCAGACCCCGCGCTGCCCGTCGTCCAGCACCTCATCCGCTGGGATGCGCCCGGATATGCGGCCCACGAGCTGGAAGCGCGGCGTGAGGTGCGGTTCCCGCCCGCGGTGCACATGGCGGCGGTGGATTCGCCTAGGGAGTCGCTGACGGATTTCCTGGCGCACATCGATTTGCCGCCGCACGCGGAGGTGCTCGGCCCGGTTGACCTTGGTGACGAGACCTATCAACAGCGCGTGCTCATCCGCGCCCCGCTGTCGACGCGCACTGCGCTGGGCAAGGCGCTGCGGGCGGCGAACGTGAACCGCGCCACCCGCAAACAGGAGGCGCCGCTGCGCATCACCATCAATCCGATGGACATTGGTTAGACTCGCGCCCATGACAGTTCGCCCCATCAGGATCTTCGGGGATCCGGTGCTCAATTCCGAAGCCACCCGCATCGACACGTTCGACGAAGCGCTACGCACGCTGGTCAGTGACATGCTGGAGACGATGGATGCCGCCGGCGGCGTGGGCTTGGCTGCCAACCAGATCGGGCTGACCAAGCGCATTTTTGTCTACGACTGCAACGGCATGCGCGGCGCCCTGATCAATCCGGTGTGGGAGCCGATCGACGACTACGTGCAGATCGGCCCAGAGGGCTGTTTGTCCATCCCGGGCATTCAGGCTGAGGTGGAGCGGCACGAGAACGTCATCGCTCGCGGCCAAGATGAGTTCGGCCGTCCGGTGGCGATCCGCGGCAACGGCTTGCTGGCGCGCTGCATCCAGCACGAGACAGACCACCTGGACGGGGTGCTGTTCCTGCGGCGTTTGGAGCCGGAGGTGCGCAAGGAAGCCATGGCGGTTATCCGCGGTGCGGATTGGTACCAGGCACAGGGGGAGCTGGTTGAGGAAGGAGACAGGGCATGAGATTGATTTTCGCAGGCACACCCGAACCGGCCGTCGTCGCACTGCAGAAGCTCATCGCCTCCGATCACGAGGTCGTCGCAGTGCTCACCCGCCCGGACGCGAAGAAGGGCCGCGGCCGCACCCTGCATCCGTCGCCGATCAAGGCGCTGGCTATGGAGCACGGCATCGAGGTGCTCACCCCAGAGACGCTTCGCGATAACGAGGAGGCGCATGCCCGACTGACGGAGCTGGCCCCTGACGCTATCCCCGTTGTCGCCTACGGCAATCTCATCCCAGAGGACTTTCTGACCATTCCCCGCCACGGCTGGATCAACCTGCACTTTTCGCTGCTGCCGCAGTGGCGCGGGGCCGCCCCCGTGCAGGCGGGGATTCTCCACGGCGACGAATTCAGCGGCGCCACGACGTTCCGGATCGACCAGGGCTTGGACACCGGCGACATCATCGGTCAACAGCGAGAAGAAATCCGCGCCACCGACACGGCGGATGACCTGCTGACGCGCCTGGCCTATGAAGGTGCTGAGCTGCTCGTCCGCACCATGAATGACCTGGAATCCGGCACCGCGATATTCACCCCGCAGGAGGGGGAGGCGACCTACGCGCCGAAGATCACGAAAGATGATGCCCGCATTGACTGGCAGTCCTCCGCGGCGGAGATTGACCGCGCCGTTCGCGCCCACACACCGGGCCCCGGAGCGTGGACAACGCTTGGCGACGCCCGCTACAAAGTCGGCCCCATCACCCCCTCCCACGAGCAACTCGCGCCGGGGCATGTGGCCATTTCCAAGGACGAAGTGCGTGTTGGCACCGGCGACGGGTCCGTTGTGCTGGGCATGATCCAGCCCCCGGGAAAGAAGATGATGCGGGCCACCGACTGGGCCCGCGGCCTCCACACCTCCGGCTCTGAAGACAGGTCTGGAGCTGGTGCGGAGGTGGTCTTCGAGTGAGCGGCGGATTCCGGTCGCGCACGAAGAGCGCGCAGCAGGGCAAGCCAGGGCAGTCCCAGTCCAGGCAGGGAAAGCCGAAGCAAAGGCACAACACGCAGAAGCGGCCGCAGGCGCACTCGCGCATTGGCGACGCTGCACGCGAGGCCGCGTTCGACGCGGTGCTGCGCGTGGAGACGGAGGACGCGTTCGGCAACCTGGTCCTGCCGCAAATCCTCCGTGAACGCAAAGTCAAAGGCCGCGATGCTGCTTTTGCCACCGAGCTGGCCTACGGCACGTTGCGGACGCTGGGGGTGCTCGACGCGGTCATCGCGGAATGCTCGTCGCGTCCCCTGACTGAGCTCGACCCAGCCGTGTTGACGGCGTTGCGATTGGGCACCTACCAGCTGCTGATGACGCGGGTGGATGACCACGCTGCCGTCGACACCTCAGTGCGCCTCGCGGAGGCCGCAGGCCAAGGCAAGGCGAAGGGCTTTGTCAACGGCATCTTGCGCACTGTCGCGCGCACGTCGGCGCATGAATGGATGGATAAGCTCGCGCCGTCCGACGAGCCGGCGGCGACCGCGTTTCGCACCGCGCACCCGGAATGGATCGCGCGCTCGTTCGCGCGGGTGTTACCCGCAGAAGAATTGGAAGCGGTGCTCAAAGCTGATTCGGAGCGGCCGAAAGTGCATCTCGTTGCGCGGCCGGGGGAGATGAGCGCGGAGGAGCTCGCACTGGTCACCGGTGGCGAGGAGGGGCGCTACAGCCCCTACGCTGTCTACCTCGACGGCGGTGACCCAGGATCACTCGAACCGGTGCGCGACCGCATGGCGGCGGTGCAAGACGAGGGTTCGCAGCTCATCGCCCGCGCGGTGACCGAAGTGCCCGTCGAGGCTGACGGCGGCGACCACGGCCGTTGGCTGGATCTGTGCGCAGGCCCAGGCGGCAAGGCCGCGCTCATGGGCTCCATCGCCGCGATCGACGGCGCAACGGTCGATGCGGTGGAGATCGGGGAGACCCGCGCTGAGTTGATCCGCAAGAGCACCGAAGGCTTGCCGGTGACGGTCCACGTCGCCGACGGGCGCAATCCCGGTCTCGAGGCGGGCTTTGACCGCGTGCTTGTGGACGCCCCGTGCTCCGGCCTAGGTGCCCTGCGCCGCCGCCCTGAAGCCCGGTGGCGCAAGAGCGAAGACGACATTGCTGAGTTGAACACGCTGCAGGAAGAGCTGCTCGCCTCCGCCGTGAATCTGGCCAAGCCCGGTGGTGTGGTGGTGTATTCCACGTGTTCGCCGGATGCGCGGGAGACGCGGGGGATCGTCGAGAAGCAACTGGCGAAGGGGGACGTTGAAGAGCTGGACGCACGCGAGTTCCTTCCGGAGATGGGCGAGCTTGGTGAGCACCTCAGCGCACAAATGTGGCCGCACCGGCACGGCACGGACGCTATGTTTCTGTCCGTTCTCCGTAAGATGAAGTCATGATCTACATCGCCCCGTCGATCCTGGCCGCCGATTACGCCGCGCTCGGCGCGGACGTGGAAAAGGTACCCACCGCCGACTTGATCCACGTGGACATCATGGACGGCCACTTCGTGCCTAACCTGTCATTCGGGCCGGACGTGACCAAGGCCGTCAACCGCGTCACCGACCAGTTCCTGGACATCCACATGATGATCGAGGAGCCGGAGCGCTGGTTCGAGACCTACATCGATGCTGGCGGCGACCGTCTCGTCTTCCACATCGAGGCAACGAACGACCACATCAACGCAGCAAAGAAGCTGCATGACTTGGGCGTCGAGGCTGGATTCGCGATCAAGCCCGGCACGCCGATCGAGCCGTATCTCGGCGACCTCGAGCACTTCGAGGAAGTCATGATTATGAGCGTCGAGCCCGGTTTCGGCGGCCAAAAATTCATGCCGGAGGTCTTAAACAAGGTGGTCACGTTACGCGAGCACATCGCAAACGCTGGCTTATCGACGATCATTGGCATCGACGGCGGCATCGGCGAATCCACCATCAAGCAAGCCGCTGAGGCTGGGGTGGAGTCTTTCGTCGCGGGATCGGCGGTGTTCGGCGCGCACGACCCGGCAGAGGCAGTGGAGAAGCTGCGCGGGTTGGCGACCGAGGCCCGCCCGGCGGATGCTGTATGAGGCACTACACCCACACATTCACCGAACAGGAAGAAACAGCGCTGTGGGAAGCGCTCGACGCCGGTGACGCAGTGCGGGGCACGACGAGCCCCAACCCGCCTGTCGGGTGCGTCATCTACCGCGAGGTTGAGCCGGTGATCGTGGACGACTGGGATCAGGCCGAGCCGGAGATCATCGCCACCGGGGGAACCGAACCTGTCGGCGGACGGCACGCGGAGATCGTCGCCCTCGACGCGGCGCGTGAAAAGGTCGGGGATGACGGGCTGAGGGGTGCCTGCATGCTGGTCACCCTTGAACCGTGCAACCACACCGGGCGGACAGGGCCGTGTGCGGAAGCGATCGTGGCGGCCGGTATCGCCAAAGTCGTCTACATCGAGCCGGATCCGAATTCGGAGGCATCCGGCGGTGCCGAGTACCTGCGCCGGCACGGGGTGGAAGTGCACCACAAGACCTACGACGTGACCGGACTTGCGCCATGGTTGACGGCGGTGCGCCACGGCCGGGTGTCGGTCACCGCCAAGTTCGCCGCTACCCTTGACGGGTTCGTGGCTGCGCCGGATGGGTCGAGCCAGTGGATCACCGGTCCGATCACCCGCGAGTGGGTCCATGAGGATCGCTCGCGGGTGGACGCGATCATCATCGGCACCGGAACGGCCCTGGCTGATAACCCGTCGTTGACTGCCCGGAAAGCTGACGGAACGTTAGCGGAGAGGCAGCCGCGCAGGGTGGTCGTCGGCACGCGTGAGGTACCGGAGGGCAACCTGACCCGGCTTGGGTTCGAGCAGTACGCCACCCCGCAGGAGGCGCTCGACGCGTTGTGGGAGACCGGGGCGCGGCACGTCATCGTAGAAGGCGGGCCGACGCTTATGCGCAGCGTGTTCGAGCTCGGCGTCGTCGACGCGATTCACGCATACGTCGCCCCGATGCTTTTCGGGGCTGGACGCAGCATGATCGATGGACCATTGGTGGGCACGCTTGCGCAGGCGCAACGCTATGAGATCGACTACGTCGACTACACCAGCAACGACGACGTGCTCATTGCGCTTCGCCGTTGCGAAGAGTGCGAGGAAGAGGAGACTTGATGTTCACGGGCCTGGTGGAGGAAGTGGGAAGCGTCGAGAAGCTGGAGCGGCTCGATGAGGCCGTGCGACTCACGGTGCGCGGACCGAAAGTCACTGCTGATGCCCAGCCGGGCGACTCGATCGCCGTCGACGGCGTGTGTCTAACGGTCGTGGAGGCTGCAGGTGGCGTGTTCACCGCCGACGTCATGCAGGAAACGCTGAACCGCTCCCGCTTGGGCAGCTACGAGGTCGGCTCGAACGTCAACCTCGAGCGAGCCCTGGCGGCGGGGGCGCGAATGGGTGGCCACATCGTGCAGGGGCATGTCGACGGTGTCGGCGAGCTCATCTCCCGTGAAAGTTCAGAGCACTGGGACGTGCTGCGTTTCTCGCTGCCGGAGCAGCTCGCGCGCTACGTCGTGGAGAAGGGCTCGATCGCGCTCAACGGCACCTCGCTGACAGTCTCTGCGGTGGGCGGGGACTATGTGGAGGTCTCGCTCATCCCGACGACGTTGGCCGAAACGACATTCGGTGAGTTGGCCGTCGGCGAGCCGGTGAACATGGAAGTTGACGTGGTGGCCAAATACGTCGAAAAAATGGTGGCGGGCTACCATTAGTCCCCATGAGCGACACCCTGCGACTGGATTCTATTGATCACGCCGTGGCAGCCATCGCCCGCGGTGGGGCGGTCGTGGTTGTCGACGATGAAGACCGTGAAAACGAGGGCGACCTCATCTTCGCAGCAGATCACGCAACGCCTGAGCTCGTTGCGTTCATGGTGCGCTATTCCTCCGGCTACATCTGCGTGTCCATGGAGGACTCCCGCGCCAGTGAACTGAACCTGCCGCCGATGGTGGCGCAGAACGAAGACGCACGCGGCACGGCCTATGCCGTGACCGTGGATGCGGCGACGGGAACGACGGGGATTTCAGCCCGCTCGCGTGCGGAGACGATCCGCCGGCTCGCCGACCCGAGCTTTGGCCCGGAGGCGTTCACCCGACCCGGTCACATTGTTCCGTTGCGTGCCCGCGCTGGCGGGGTGCTCGCCCGCGACGGGCACACCGAGGCCGCTGTCGATCTTTCCCGCATGGCCGGCTGTGCGCCGGTGGGCGTGCTGTGCGAGATCGTGTCCGAAGACGACCCGACCGACATGGCGCGCGGGCCTGAACTCCGCCGCTTCGCCGACGAGCACGGCCTACCAATGATCTCGATCGCGCAGCTCATCCAGCACCGTCGCCGCACCGAGCCAATGGTCGAGCGAGCAGCTACGACAACATTGCCCACCGATTACGGCGTGTTCACGGCGTACGGTTATCGCGCGCTTGTCGACGGCACCGAGCACGTCGCCCTCGTCGTCGGCGACGTCACCGAGGCGGGCGGGGACGACGACGTGTTGGTCCGTGTCCACTCGGAGTGCCTGACGGGGGATGTGTTCTCCTCGACACGCTGCGACTGCGGCCCGCAGCTGCACGAGTCCATGCGCCGAATCCAAGCCGCCGGGCGCGGTGTGATCGTGTACGTGCGCGGGCACGAGGGCCGCGGCATCGGACTGGTGGCTAAACTGCAGGCCTACCGTCTGCAGGACGACGGGCTCGATACCGTCGACGCGAACTTGGAGCAGGGTTTGCCGATCGACGCGCGGGAATACTCCGTTGCCGGCCACATCCTCGCCGATCTCGGCGTAGCCTCGGCGGAGGTGCTGTCCAACAACCCGGACAAGGTGGAGGCCTTGAGCGGTTTTGGACCTGTCATTGCCGGACGCACCCGCATTGAAATCGCCCCCTCCCACGACAACATCTATTACCTGCGCACAAAGCGCGACCGGATGGGCCATGACCTGCCGCTGGTCACCGAATGGGAACGCACGCACGGTGTGTGAAGCTCTCCTTCACACAGGCAAAAGAAGGGAAAGAAACCGTATGGCTACGACCGGAGCGCCCCAGCTCGCACAGTTGAATGCCGAGGGAATGTCGGTGGCGGTGGTGGTGACGGAGTGGAACGCAGGCATCGTCGATAAGCTGCGCGACCGCGCCGTGACCGCCGCACGCGACGCTGGCGCGAAGGTCGAAGTCTTTTCTGTCGCTGGCGCGCTGGAGCTGCCGGTTGTCGTGCAGGCGTGCGCGAAGCGTTTCGACGCCGTCGTCGCCCTCGGCTGCGTCATCCGCGGTGAAACGGCCCACTTCGATTATGTCTGCGATTCCGTGACGGAGGGCCTCACCCGGGTGGCGCTCGATGAGGAAGTGCCTGTGGGCAATGGCGTGCTCACCGTCGACAATGAGCAGCAAGCACTTGACCGCGCCGGCGGCAAAGGCGCAAAGGAAGACAAGGGCGCAGAAGCTGTTGCTGCGGCGCTCGGTGCAGCTAAGACGCTGGCGCAGGTGCGCACATTCCCGCTTTTGGCCCGCGACTAGCGCGAACACTAGGATGGCCAGTGAGATGAGCCCTGACACCAGTTCCGACAGCCCCGAGATGACCAGCCCTGACAAGCGGGCGCCGTTGAGCGATGAGGAACTCGCATACTTCAACGCCCTCGACCCCCATGCCGTGACCTCGACGAAGCCGTGGAAGTTCGAGGCAACGTCTCCGGCACTCAAGCGCATTGCGGTGATCGCCATCGTGGTGATCATGGCTGTGCACATCTTCATGGGGGCAGTCGTCGACATCGAGTTCACAGGCGCCGCTATCACGACACTGGACAAGCTCGCTTTCCCGGGCATCGGCCTGATTCTGTCCGCATTCACCTGGTGGGGCTTGTCGCGGCCACGTGTGCGGGCGAACGAGGACGGCGTGGAGGTGCGCAACATCATCGGCACACGCTTCTACCCGTGGGTGGTCATCTACGGTTTGGCATTCCCGCGTGGGTCGCGCATGGCGCGGTTGGAGTTGCCGGAGTTCGAATACGTGCCGCTGTGGGCGATCCAGTCCGCCGACAAAGAACGCGCCGTGGCCGCGGTGAAAGACTTCCGCGAGCTCGAAGCCCAGTACATGCCCGAGGACTAGATGGCTAACCCAGAGTCCTACCGCCCGGCACCGGGAACAATCCCCACTGACCCGGGCGTCTACAAATTCCGTGACGGCGCCGGCCGCGTCGTCTACGTGGGCAAGGCGAAGAACCTGCGCTCCCGGCTGAACAACTACTTCCAGCCGCCGCAAACGCTCCACCCGCGCACGCGTCAGATGGTCTTCACGGCTGCCAAGGTCGAGTGGACGGTCGTAGCCAGCGAGGTCGAGGCGCTGCAGCTCGAATACACGTGGATCAAACGGTACGACCCGTGGTTCAACGTCATGTACCGCGACGACAAGACCTACCCCATGCTCGCGGTGAGCGTAGGGGAGAAGTACCCGCGGGCATTCTTCTACCGCGGTCCGCGCCGCAAAGGCGTGCGTTACTTCGGCCCCTTCTCGCATGCGTGGGCGGTGCGCGAAACCTTGGACCTGCTCACGCGCGTGTTCCCGATTCGCACGTGCTCCAACGGCGTGTACAACCGGCACGAACAGCTAAGGCGGCCGTGCCTACTGGGGTACATCGACAAGTGCTCGGCGCCGTGCGTGTCGCGCGTGAGCGAGCCGGAGTACGACGACATTGTGAACGGCTTCATGGGCTTCATGTCCGGCCGCACCGATGCCGTAGTGAAGGGTCTCACCTCCCAGATGATGGAGGCGAGCGAGAACCTCGAGTTCGAAAAAGCCGCCCGGCTGCGCGACGATCTGGGCGCCGTGAACAAGGTGATGGAGAAGCAGACGGTCGTGCTGTCCATCGACACTGATGCGGATGTCATCGCCTTCGACACCGACGAACTCGAGGCCGCCGTGCAGATCTTCACTGTCCGCGACGGCCGCATCCGTTCCCAACGGGGGTGGGTCGTGGAGAAGACCGGTGATGAGCCGGGCTCCATGGAGCGTCTCGACGAAGGCCAGGACGACCCCGCCCTGCCCGTCCTCATGCAGAACTTCCTCGTGCAGTACTACTCCGATGCCGTTGAGCGGATGGAGCAGGAGCAAGCTGAAGACGAGCGTTTGGCTGCGAAGAAGGTCCGCCGCCGCGGCGTGGACCAAGAGTCGCGCGCACAGGTGAAGCAGCCGATGCCGGTGCCGCGCGAGATCCTCGTGGAGGTCATGCCGGCGGAGGCGGAGGAGACCCAGGCTCTGCTGGAGAAGTTGCGCGGCGGGCCAGTGTCATTCCGCGTGCCGCAGCGCGGCGACAAGAAGTCTCTCATGGAGACCGTGCACCGCAACGCGAAGGAGTCACTGCGCCAGCACAAGCTCAAGCGCGTCGGCGACCTCACTGCGCGCTCCCAGGCGCTGCAGGACATTCAAGACGCGTTGATGATGGACGAGGCCCCGTTGCGCATTGAGTGCACCGATATCTCCCACATCCAGGGCACTGATGTCGTGGCGTCTCTCGTCGTCTTCGAAGACGGACTGCCCAAAAAGGCGGACTACCGCCGCTACCGCATCAAGGAAGCCGCGGGCGACGGGCGTTCGGATGACGTCGGCTCCATTGCGGAAGTCACCCGCCGCCGCTTCAAGCGCCACAACGAAGATAAGCTGGCCAACCCGGAAGAAAGCGACCAGGTCTTCGACGACGAAGAAGACTCAGCAGTGGAGTCCACAGGCAACAAGCGCTTCGCCTACCCGCCGCAGCTGTTCATCGTCGACGGCGGCAAGCCGCAGGTCAACGCCGCCCAAGCGGTGTTCGATGAGTTGGGCATTGTAGACGTCACTCTCATCGGCCTGGCCAAGCGCCTCGAGGAAGTGTGGGTGCCCGACGACGACGAACCGCTCATCCTCCCGCGCAACTCCGAGGGCATGTACCTGCTGCAGCAGATCCGCGACGAAGCCCACCGCTTCGCCATTACCTACCACCGGCAGCAGCGGTCGAAGCGAATGCGGGCGTCTGCCCTCGACGGCATCCCCGGCCTCGGCCCAGCCCGCCGCAGCGACTTGGTGAAGCACTTCGGCAGTGTGAAGAAGCTCAAAGCAGCCAGCGCCGAAGAGATTGAGGAAGTGCCGGGAATCGGCCCGAAACTGGCGGAGACGGTGTGGCAGCATTTGCGCAAGGATCCGTCGTCAAGCGAATAGCTTAAAATGGTGTCCATGGCATCTGAACTGCGACCAGTGATCATCACCGGCATGTCCGGCGGAGGGCTGTCCTCGGCGGCGCGCGTCTTCGAGGACAAGGGGTACTTCGTCTCCCAGAACCTGCCGCCGCAGCTGATCATCGAGCTGATGGACCTCGCGGCGGAGAAAAGCTCGCCCGTGGACAGGCTCGCCGTGGTGACAGATGTGCGCGCCCGCATCTTCAAGGGTTCGCTCATGGACGTCATCGACAAGGCGCACGAGCGCGGTTACAACCCCTTCGTGCTCTTCCTCGAGGCCCGCGATGATGTGCTGATCAGGCGGTTCGACAGTGTGCGCCGCACCCACCCGCTGCAGGACGACAATCCGCTGCATGTCGGGATCACCCGCGAGCGGGCAGAGTTGGCGCGCGTGCGTCAGGCAGCAGACGTGATCATTGACTCGTCCAACCTGTCCATCCACGATCTGCGGCGCGCCATCGAAGCGTCTGTCGGTGACCTGGATTCAACGAAGCAGCACGTGACCATTGAATCCTTCGGTTTCAAGCATGGCTCGCCGCGCGACGCGGACCTTGTGTTCGATGTGCGCTTTCTGCCGAACCCGTACTGGATCGAGGAGCTGCGTGATTTCCGCGGCATTGATGCCCCTGTCAGCGATTATGTGCTGTCGCGGCCAGGCGCTGATGAGTTCGTCGACGGTGTGGTGAACCTGCTCAGCTCCATGATGGCTGGTTACAAGCACGAGGGCAAAGACTTCGTCACCGTCGGTATTGGTTGCACCGGTGGGCATCACCGATCTGTCGCGGTGTCGGAAGAGATCGGTCGGCGGTTGAATGAGCGTGGCGATGTCGGTGTGTCCGTCATGCACCGCGACCTCAACCGGAACTAAACGCCACGCTAGGAAAGAGGAGATCACTCCCATGACCGAACATCGCGATGTTCTCAGCGTGGCCAGCCTAGGCGGCGGTCACGGCCTGCACCAGACTTTGCTCGCCGCGCGCGAGATTGCGGGGGCACAGCTTGGCGACGGCTGCAGCCCCGAGACCTGCCGCGTCAACGCGATCGTCACCGTCGCCGACGACGGCGGCTCCTCGGGTCGCCTGCGCCGCGAATTGTCCATTGTGCCGCCGGGCGACCTGCGCATGGCGATGGCCGCGCTGACACCGCCCACCGAGGAAGGTGCAGTGTGGAAGAAGGTGCTCCAGCATCGTTTCGGCGGAAACGGCGCCATGGCGGGGCACGCCGTGGGCAACCTGATGATCGCCGGCATGACCGAATCCTCCGACGACATTCAGCTCGCCTTGGACACCGTGGGGTCATGGACAGACAGCACTGGGCGCGTTCTGCCGGTTGCGCTGCAGCCACTCGACATCGAGGCTGAGGTCGCCGGGCTTGACGACGACTTCCGTGTCCTCCGCGCCGTGCGCGGGCAGGTGGCTGTGGCGACGACACCGGGCTCCGTCAGGCGTGTGCGCTTGATCCCAGAGGAGCCTGCGGCGAACCCTGCCGCGATCGACGCCATCATGAGCGCCGACGTGGTCACCATTGGTCCAGGCTCGTGGTTCTCGTCGGTGATCCCGCACCTGCTGGTTCCGGAGATCGTCGAGGCGCTACGCAATACTCCAGCCAAGGTCGTCGTCATCCTCAACCTGTCGCCGGAGCAGGGGGAGACCCCTGGCTTCACCACCGAACGCCACATCCATGTGTTCAACCAGCACGCCCCGGAGTTAAAGGTGGACTACTTCCTCGCCGACTCCAATATTCAGCTCTCGCCAGGAGAGCGTTCCTACCTTGAACGGGCGGCAGAAGGCGCCGGTGCTGCGATCACTTTCGCCGACATGTGCGAGCGCGACGAGGAAAACCAGTGCACGAACAGGCACGATCCGGAGAAACTTGCAGCTGCCATCACTTCGCTGCTGCGCGGAAACTAAGCTTTTGGGGAGATTGTCCCCATCCGACACGAAGAGAGGCGACACGGTGGCATTGACAGCACAGGTCAAAGATGAGCTGTTGGGTGTGAACCCCTCCAGCACTGACGCGCGCATTGCCGAAGCAACCGCGATGCTGCGCGTCGCCGGAGAATTCGACCAGGGGCTGCGCGGCATTGAGTTGCGCGCCGATTTCGCGGAACGCTCCGTCGCCGACCACTTGGCCGCCACCATCCGCGACGTGTGTGACGTGAAAGTCGACGTGACGTCCTCTTCGCCGGGGAGCCAATCCCGCGACGTGCGCTACGAGGTCAAGGTCACCGACGGTGCCCGCGATGTCATCCGCCGCTTCCGATTGGTCACCGCATCCGGACACCCCGTGGTGGGCTTACCGCGCCACATCATCTCCGGCACCATCGCAGAGGTGGAAGCAGCGTGGCGCGGGGCCTTCCTGGCGCGCGGCTCGCTCACCGAACCCGGCCGCACCTCAGCGCTGGAGGTCGTCTGCCCGCGCCAGGAGACAGCACTGGCGCTGGTGGGGCTCGCCCGCCGCCTGTCCGTCGCTGCGAAGACGAAGGAGACGCGCGGCACCGAGCGCGTCTATCTGCGCGACGGCGACGCGATCGGGATTCTGCTCTCCCGCATGGGCGCACCCCGCGTGCGCCTCGAGTGGGACGAGAAGCGCAAGAAGCGCCAAGCGAAGCAGTCCGCTAGCCACCACGCCAATTTCGACGACGCGAACCAGCGCCGTTCGGCCCAAGCTGCTGCAGCCGCGGCTGCCCGCGTCGACCGAGCGATGTCGATCCTCGGCGACGACGTGCCGGAACACCTTGCCGACGCTGGCTACCTCCGCGTCAAACACCGTCACGCGTCGCTGGAGGAACTCGGCCGTCTCGCTGATCCGCAAATGACCAAAGATGCTGTCGCTGGCCGCATCCGCCGCCTGCTGTCGTTGGCCGACAAGCGGGCGAAAGAGCTGGGGATTCCCGACACAAATGCCGCCGTCGCTGAGGACAGTTAGAGCCGCGGAAAAGCACCTGCAGGGGTGCCTGCAATTCTCTACACTTGGGTGGTGAGGGCACGACGTGCCACGACACCAATCCGATAAAAGGAGAAATTCAGTGACCACCCGCATCGGCATTAACGGTTTCGGCCGCATCGGCCGCTCCGCATTCCGCATCATCCTGGAAAACTACGCGGACGAGCTCGAGGTTGTGAAGATCAACGATCTGACCGACAACGAGACCCTGGCTCACCTGATCAAGTACGACACCGCTTACGGCCAGCTGGGCCACGAGGTCGAGTACGACGACAACTCCCTGACCATCAACGGCAAGCGCATTGAGGTCACCGCTGAGAAGGACCCGGCGAACCTGGCATGGGGCGACGCTAACGTCGACATCGTCCTGGAATCCACCGGTATCTTCACCGACGGCGAGAAGGCGCAGGCACACATCGATGCTGGCGCCAAGAAGGTCATCATCTCCGCACCGGGCAAGAACGTCGACGGCACCTACGTGTGGGGTGTGAACCACACCGACTACAACGCTGACTCCAAGATCATCTCCGCCGCATCCTGCACCACCAACTCCCTGGCTCCGGTTGCCAAAGTGCTCAACGATGCATTCGGCATCCAGAACGGCCTGATGACCACCATCCACGCCTACACCGGCGACCAGCGCCTGCAGGACGCTCCGCACAAGGACCTGCGCCGCGCCCGCGCTGCTGCCCAGAACATCGTTCCGACCACCACCGGCGCTGCTAAGGCTGTCGCCCTGGTTCTGCCGGAGCTGGAAGGCAAGCTTGACGGCTTCGCAATGCGTGTGCCGACCATCACTGGTTCCGCCACGGACCTGACCGTCAACGTTGGCCGCGACGTCACGGTCGACGAGGTCAATGAGGCTGTCAAGAACGCTGTCCAGGGCCCGGAGTTCGGCCGTGCGCTGGAGTACACCGAGGACCCGATCGTCTCCTCCGACATCATCGGCAACTCGCACGGCGCCATCTTCGACGCTGGCATGACCCGCGTGATCGACGGCAACCTGGTGAAGATCATCTCGTGGTACGACAACGAGTACTCCTACACCTCCCAGTACATCCGCATGACCAAGCACGTCGCTGACAACCTCTAAGCAGGGGCGCGCACCCCGCGCGTCCCTAGCTTGAAGCCCGGGGGAGTGCTCACTCCTTCCCGGGCTTTCACTTACGCTGACACACTTCAAGGAGATAGACAATCATGGCTGTACGTTCCATCGACGAGCTGCTCAAGGAGGGCGTCGACGGCCGCCACGTGCTCGTGCGCTCCGATTTCAACGTCCCGCTCGACGACGACGGCAACATCACCGACGCAGGGCGTATCGACGCATCTCTGCCCACCATCCAGGCGCTTATCGACGGTGGCGCCAAGGTCATCCTCACCGCCCACCTGGGCCGCCCGAAGGGTGAGGTGAACCCGAAGTACTCCCTCAAGCCGGTTGCCGAGGCTTTGTCCGAGCGCCTCGGCCAGTACGTCGCACTCGCATCTGATGTGACGGGCGAGGACGCGCATGAGCGTGCCAACGGCCTGTCCGAGGGCGATGTGCTGCTCGTCGAGAACGTGCGCTTCGATGCCCGCGAAACCTCCAAGGATGAGTCTGAGCGTGAGAGCTTCGCCGACGAGCTCGCAGCTCTCGCTGCTGATAACGGTGCGTTTGTTTCCGACGGTTTCGGTGTGGTGCACCGCGCGCAGGCCTCAGTGTACGACGTGGCCAAGCGATTGCCTGCATACGCCGGCTACCTCGTCCAGGACGAAGTGGACAAGCTCGCCGCGATCAAGGACAACCCGACCGCCCCGTACATCGTCGTGCTCGGCGGCTCGAAGGTCTCTGACAAGCTCGGTGTGATCGAGGCACTCGCGGAGAAGGCTGACCACGTCATCATCGGCGGCGGCATGTGCTACACCTTCCTCACGGCTCAGGGGCACAACACCCAGGAGTCTCTGCTCCAGGAGGAGATGGTGGACACTTGCAAGGAGCTCATCGAGAAGTACGGCGATAAGATCGTTCTCCCGGTCGACCTGGTGGCCGCTTCCGAGTTCGACAACGACGCTGAGCGCAAGACCGTTGACCTCGACGGCATCCCGGAGGGTTGGCTCTCCCTCGACATCGGCCCCGAGACTGCTAAGAAGTACGCGGAGATCATCGCCGACTCCAAGACCGTGTTCTGGAACGGCCCGATGGGTGTCTTCGAGAAGCCGAACTTCGCCGACGGCACCCGCGCTGTCGCACAGGCGATGATTGACGCTACCGCCAATAACGGCTCTTTCACGGTCGTCGGCGGCGGCGACTCCGCAGCGTCGGTACGCGTGCTCGGGCTCGACGAGGACGGCTTCTCTCACATTTCCACCGGCGGCGGCGCTTCTCTCGAGCTCGTCGAGGGCAAGGAACTGCCCGGCGTCTCCGTCCTCGAGCAAAACTAAGCGGACCAACGGATAAGCCGAAAGGAAGATTTTCATGGCACGTAAGCCCCTTATCGCTGGCAACTGGAAAATGAACCACGACCACCTCGAGGCGATCTCCCAGGCGCAGCGTCTCGCCTTCGCACTGCCGAAGGACTACTACGAGGACGTTGATGTCGCACTGACCGTCCCGTTCACCGACCTGCGTTCCCTGCAGACGCTCGTCCAGGGCGACAACCTGCAGATCACTTACGGTGCGCAGGATGTATCCGCACACGAGTCCGGCGCCTACACCGGTGAGATCTCCGCGCCGATGCTGGCCAAGCTGGACTGCACGTGGGTTGTCGTCGGTCACTCCGAGCGCCGCGAATACCACGCCGAGTCCAATGAGCTCGTCTCCCAGAAGGCGAAGGCCGCACTGTCCCAGGGCGTCACGCCGATCATTTGCGTCGGTGAGCAGCTCGATGTGCGCGAGGCAGGGGACCACGTGAACTTCGTGGTCGAGCAGACCCGCGAGTCCCTGGCCGAGCTGGAGACCTCCCAGCTGTCTGAGATCGTCATTGCGTACGAGCCGGTCTGGGCTATCGGAACCGGGAAGAGCGCATCCGCTGAAGATGCTCAGGAGATCTGCAAAGCTATCCGCGGTCTGATCGCCGAACTCGCAGGGGATGAGGTCGCAGCCGGCATCCGCATCCTGTACGGCGGCTCGGTCAAGACCGACACGATCGCCGACATTATCGGCCAGCCGGATGTTGACGGCGGCCTGGTCGGCGGCGCATCGCTCGACGGCGAGGACTTTGCCAAGCTCGTTGCAGCCGCTGGCGACGCAGTCCGCGCCCAGGCATAAACGAATACCGAACACCAGCACCGTGCGCGCCGATTCAGGGCGTGGCACCGTGCTGGTGTAACATGTGAACGGTTAACCGCACCCAACTTCGGAGGCACACACCCCATGACGCTGGCTCTTCAGATCATCCTGGTCATCACCTCGCTTTTGATGACTATTTTGGTCCTGCTCCACAGGGGCAAAGGCGGCGGCTTGTCCTCCCTGTTCGGTGGCGGCGTTCAGGCGAACTTGTCCGGTTCGACTGTGGTGGAGAAGAACCTCAACCGCTACACCGTGGCAGTCGCGATCATCTGGATCGTCTGCATCATTGCGCTCCTTCTGATTCAGGCGTACGGGCTGTAAGCAGTCAGACAAGCACACGAACAAAGGCGGGTTAAGTAGCAAAATGTGTGTCTGGTCGGCGTGTCGCGGGTTGGGCACACTTTCTGTTATTTGAGGGGCCCTTTT